>DBEZQF010000001.1:0-11456 GCA_048254795.1 Collinsella sp.
CGTCCGCTCGTCGTGGTCACCGCTCCCGGCCCCGGCTCAGGCAAGCTCGCCACTTGCCTCTCGCAGCTCTATCACGAGCACAAGCACGGCACCGCCGCCGGCTACGCCAAGTTCGAGACTTTCCCGGTCTGGAATCTGCCCCTCACGCATCCGGTCAACATCGCCTATGAGGCAGCAACGGCCGATCTCGACGATGCCAATATCATCGACTCCTTCCACTTGGAGGCCTACAACAAGACCACGGTCAACTACAACCGCGACGTCGAGGCCTTCCCGGTGGTCCGTGCTCTGATGGAAAAGATCCTGGGCAAGAGCCCCTATCAGAGTCCTACGGACATGGGCGTCAATATGGTCGGCTTTGCCATCACCGATGACGATGCCTGCCGCGACGCTTCCAAGATGGAGATCGTCCGCCGCTACTTTACCGCGGTCGAAAATGTGCGCCGTACCGGCGTGGGCGATGAGCAAGTCGACCGTCTCAAGATTATCATGAAGAAAGCCGGCATCGATAAGAACTACTCACCGGCGCGCTCGGCGGCCCTCACCAGGGAGCAGCTGACGGGTGGTCCCGTGGGTGCCATGGTCATGCCCGATGGCTCCGTGGTGACCGGTAAGACCTCCACGCGCCTGGGCGCCGCAAGTTCGCTCATTATGAACGCCCTCAAGCATGTCTCGGGCGTCGACCTTGAGCTCGAGGTCATTAGCGATGAGGCGATCGAGCCCATCAGCAAGCTCAAGACGCATTTCCTGGGCAGCAAAAACCCTCGCCTTCACACTGACGAGACGCTTATGGCGCTGTCGATCACCTCGGCCACGAGTGAGACGGCCGCTCGCGTCCTTTCGGGCCTGGAGCAGCTGCGCGGTTGCGATGCCTTCTTTAGCGTGATTATCTCGCCGACGGACGAGACGGTACTGCGCAAACTGGGTATCAACGTGTGCTGCGAGCCCAAGTTTGAGCGCCGCGGTTTCTTCCACCGCTAAGTTTGAAGCACCGCGGTAATTGCATTGCATTTTGGCCGTATCGGGTTGGCGCCCGGTACGGCTTTTTGATCAATAAAGCGCCTATTTCGGCGAAAAATAGCCGTTTACCTGCCTAGAAACAATTTGAGCGGTATACAATAACCGTAACTGTTTCATCCTTAGCGGGATGCCGCATGATGGATATTACCTGCCATCGTGAGGTGTGTCGGTCGCGCACGGCGCGTTAGATGCTCGTGCTCGGTTTGAGGAGGCTGCTATGGCGGGCAAGGGTCGTGCGAGTGTCAACGATATGAAGCGTGTTGAGGTGCTGGTGTTGATGGAAATCGACCAGCAAACCGAAGACAATGGCGGGCCGTATGGTTTCTCGCGCAAAACGCTTGCCGAGCGCGTGGGGGTTTCGCCGTATCGTGCCCGCGCCGCAATCGATCGCTTGGATTCCGAAGGCATGATTGATGTCGTCTCGCGTTATAGCGACGACGGCGGTCAGCTTGCAAATGGCATTTGCCTCACCGAACGTGGCGAGTGGTATCTTGAGGGCGTCCGTACCGGCATGCTCGTTCAAGAAATGCTTGAGGACGAGGTTGCTGATCGATAGCAGCATGTAACCCTTGCCATAGCGACGCCGCCTGGGAAACCGGGTGGCGTTTTGTTTCAAGATTGAGAAATGCAATCGCACGCGAGAAAAATTGCGAACGGTCCGCGGCGCGAGTATTACAATGAAGACCCGTAAGATGTGGATAAACAACTTCTACGGGAAGCGCAGGTAACTCAATATGACCAAGCATGTGTTCGTAACCGGTGGCGTGGTTTCGTCCCTGGGCAAGGGTATCACCGCGGCCTCGCTGGGCCGTCTGCTCAAGTCGCGTGGCTACAAAGTAACGATGCAGAAGGCCGACCCGTATCTGAACGTCGACCCCGGTACCATGAGCCCGTTCCAGCATGGTGAGGTCTTCGTTACCGAGGATGGTTACGAGTCCGACCTGGACCTGGGTCATTACGAGCGCTTTATTGATGAGAACCTGACCCGCGATTCCAACTTTACGACCGGTGCCATCTACAAAAGCCTAATCGCCCGCGAGCGTCGCGGCGACTTTTTGGGCGGTACCGTGCAGGTGATTCCCCACGTCACCAATGCCATTAAGGACAAGTTCCGCCGCATCGAGGAGCAGACCGGCTCCGATGTAGTCATCACCGAGCTGGGCGGCACGATTGGCGACATCGAGTCCCAGCCGTTTGTCGAGGCCATCCGTCAGTACCGCAAGGAGGCCGGCCCCGAGAACGTCTGCTACATCCACGTGTCGCTCGTTCCCTATATCGCCGCCGCCCACGAGGTCAAGACCAAGCCCACACAGCATTCCGTCAAGGAGCTCCGCAGCTTTGGCATCCAGCCCGATATTATCGTGCTGCGCTCCGACCACCATATCGATGACGCTATCCGCGGAAAGATCGCAAGCTTCTGCGACGTCGACACCGATTGCGTCTTTACCAACGAGGACTGCGCGAGCATTTACGATGTTCCGCAGCTGCTTGCCGAGCAGGACTTTGACCTGCGCATTTGCGAGCGCCTGGGTCTGGACCCGCGTGAGCGCGACATGAGCGAGTGGAACGAGTTCCTGCGCAAACAGAATCACGCCAACCATCACGCCGACAAGGTGAAGATCGCCGTCGTGGGCAAGTACACGCAGCTGCCCGATGCGTACCTGTCGGTTATCGAGGCCCTGCACCATGCGGGCGTCTTCTACGATCGCCATGTGGACGTCCAGCTGGTCGACGGCGAGAGCCTCGACGAGCAGAATGTCTCCGAGGTTCTGGGCGACGCCTCGGGCATCCTGGTCCCCGGCGGCTTTGGCAAGCGCGCCCTGGAGGGCAAGATCCTCGCGGCCGAGTTTGCCCGTGAGCACAAGATTCCGTATCTGGGCATTTGCCTGGGTATGCAGGTGGCCGTGTGCGAATTTGCGCGCAATGTCGTCGGCCTTGCCGGCGCCAGCTCCTCTGAGTTCGATCCGGATGGCCCGTATAGTGTCATCGATCTGATGAGCTCGCAGGAGGACGTGATCGAGAAGGGCGGCACCATGCGCCTGGGCGCCTATCCGTGCAAGCTCGCCGCCGATACCCTTGCTCGTGAGGCATATGGCGAGGAACTCGTCTACGAGCGTCACCGTCACCGCTTTGAGTTCAACAACGCCTTCCGCGACCAGCTCGAGGACGCCGGTTTGGTTATCTCGGGTCTGTCGCCTGACGAGCGCCTGGTCGAGATGGTCGAGCTGCCGCGCGACGTGCATCCGTGGTATGTGGCAACCCAGGCTCATCCCGAGTTCAAGAGCCGCCCGACCAACCCGCAGCCGCTGTTCCGCGAGTTCGTACGCGCTTCGATCGGCCAGCACGAGGGTGTCGACCGTCTGCAGGTGACGCCCATGAACCTCGCTACGGACTAAGGGTGCCGGCGAATAAGGAACATACCGAAGCTACTCCCTCGTCGCTCGCCGTGGCGGCGGGGGAGTATCTCGATTACCTCGCGGTCGAGCGGGGTTTGGCGCGCAACACGATTGCGGCCTATCGTCGTGACCTGACGACGTACTGCGCCTATCTGGAGCGGGCGGGTATTGTGTCTTTTGAAGAGGTGACTCGTCAGGTCGTGGAGGGCTTTGTCGCCGACCGTCGCGATGGGGGCTATTCCGATGCCTCGGTGGAGCGTGCGCTTGCAGCCGTGAAGGGCCTGCATGCCTTTTTGGTGCGCGATGGGGCTGTAGCCCAAAATCCAACGGCGGCGTTGCGCCTGCCTAAAAAGGCTGAGCGTTTGCCGGAGTATCTATCGGTGGAGGATGTCTCGGCTCTGCTCGATCAAGACTTCCCCGAGGGCGAGATGGGCTTGCGCGACCATGCCATCTTGGAAGTGCTCTACGGATGCGGTTTGCGTGTGAGCGAGTTGGTGGGGCTCGATGTGGGCGATATCCATATTGACGATGGCTTTGTACTCGTTCGCGGTAAGGGCTCAAAGGAACGCCTGTCCCCGCTGGTGGGAAGCGCGGCGCGAGCTCTGATGCTCTATGTAACTGAGGGACGTTCTCGCTTGGCGGCCCATGCCCGCGGAACCGAGACCTCGGCGGTCTTTTTAAATAAGAACGGACGTCGCCTGTCGCGCCAGGCCGTGCATGCGATATGCGAGCGGTATGGGCGTCAGGTGGGGCTGGTGGGGCTCCATCCCCATACCTTGCGCCACTCCTTTGCCACCCACATGCTCGCGGGCGGTGCCGACCTGCGTGTGCTGCAGGAGATTTTGGGCCATGCCGATATTTCGACCACGCAGGTCTACACGCATGTCGACCGCACGCAACTGACCGAGGTCTATCTGGCGGCGCATCCGCTGGCGCATCGTTAACACATCGCTGGCCTGCATATTTATAGGTATTTGGGGACGGGCCCCAGATTGCTGCGGCGTGCTTTTGCGCGCGCATGGGCAATCTGGGGCCCGTCCCATTTTTCGCCACTTGTCGTCGCGGTGGTGGGCCGCACGTGCCTTGGGTGGGGGAGTTTGGGGGCGATGTGAACGCCATGTAAAAGGACGCAAAAATCGCCTCAAGGTCAACTTGAAGGTTGAGGTTGAAAGGCGGGGTGCCACAGGTGGCATCCCGCCTTTGCTGTAAACACAACATATTGTGTTTTCGAACATATGCTCGGGGGTGTTTTACAACATATTGGGGGTGGAATGGTGGGGCGGGGTGGGTGAAGGGGTGGGGAAAGGTGTTGAAAAATGGGGCGGTTCCCCATATTATTGATGACGTCGACAGGCGGGGTGGTTCCCCGCGTACGTGCCATCTGAGTAACCGAGGGGAGGGCGCACATGGGAATGACTGGTGCATACGAGCGCAATCTCGATGCAAAAGGTCGTCTATCCCTGCCTGCACCCCTTCGCGAGGAGCTTGGAGAGCACGTTCGCGTGTTTAAAGCCCTGGATGTCGATGCTCTGTACGTGTTCTCTGCCGAGGCCTTCGATAAGTGGGTCGAAGGACTCTTCGCGGGTCGTGAGGGCCACGAGGGTTTTAACCCGCGTGACATTAATGACCAGAAGCTCATGAGGGCGATCAACAAGCGCACCACGTCGATGGACGTGGACAGCGCCGGTCGTATCGGTCTTTCCGAGTCTCTCCGCAAGCAGGCGAACCTCGACCGCGAGGTCACGGTTGTGGGCAACTACGACCACCTTGAGGTTTGGGATCGCGCCGCGGCCGATGAGGACGATGACGATGAGGCCCTGCTGGACCTCTTCTTCTCGTAAGGGCAAGGCACGGGTAACGGATGGAGCGTGGGATCTTGACACAAGAATATCGGCATGAACCTGTCATGCTCGGCGAAGTGCTTGAGTCGCTGCGGCTAAAGAGCGGCTCCGTTGTCTGCGATTGCACCCTTGGCGGTGCCGGCCATTCGGTAAAGATGGCCGCGCAGGTGGGGGAGACGGGCCTTTTGCTCGGCGTCGATCAGGACGACATGGCCCTCGAGGCCGCTGGCGCCCGTCTGGACCGCGAGGTTCCCGGAGTTCCGCACCAGCTGCTGAAGGGCAACTTCGGCGACTTGGACGAGCTGCTTTGCTCGGCCGAGGTGCCCGGGGTCGATGGCTTCCTGTTCGATTTGGGCGTTTCGTCACCGCAACTCGATATCCCTGGCAGGGGCTTTTCGTATAACGAGGACGCCCCATTGGACATGCGGATGGATCCGGGTAATAACACCTTAAACGCAGCTGAGGTCATCAACACCTATAACGAACACGACCTCGCCCGGATTCTACGCGTCTACGGCGAAGAGAAGTTTGCCTCGCAGATCGCGCGCGAGATCGTGCGCCGCCGCGAGCAAGAACCGATCGAAACCACCGGCCAATTTGTCGAGATCATCAAGGCGGGTATCCCGGCTGCCGCTCGTCGGCATGGCGGACACCCGGCCAAGAAAAGTTTCCAGGCCATTCGCATCGAGGTCAATCACGAGCTCGATGTGCTCGAACGAGGGCTTGATGCCGCCACCAGGTGGCTCAACCCGGGCGGACGTATCTGCGTCATCTCGTATCACTCGCTCGAGGACCGTATCGTAAAGAACCACTTTAAGGAGATGAGCCAGGGGTGCACGTGTCCGCCGGAGATTCCGGTGTGCGTGTGCGGCAACGTGCCGATACTCAAGGTCATCACCCGCAAACCCTTGGTTGCCCAGCCTGATGAGGTTGAGCGCAACCCTCGGGCGAGATCAGCCAAAATCCGCGTGGCGCAGCGTCTGTAGGCGCGACCGCGCGATATTGGACCTCCCGCTCGCACCATAAACGAAGCTTAAACACACTACCAACGTACTCGGGATGGGAGGCGGCATATCATGGGCTACAACACTTCAAGCGCAGCACTCGCCTATGATATGAACGCCATGCCCGCCTATCGTGAGACGCCGCAGGCCCCCGTTGCTCCCCGTGAGCAGCGCACGCCGCGCTTTGATGTCTACACGGGCGCGGGCCGTCAGGCAAACCAGGCGGTAAGCCCGGTTTTCATGAGCGTTCTTAAAACGTTTTGCATCATTGCGGCTATCTTCATGACGATCGGCGTCGCCCGCGTGGCGCTTGCCGGCGTTACGGCCCAGGTGCTCAACAGCAACGCCGAGCTTACCAACACGCTCGAAAAGGCGACCGATGAGAGCTCCGACCTGGAGGTCATGCATTCGGTCTATGGCGCCGACACGCGCATTCGCGACCTTGCGGGCGCTTATGGCATGGTGGAGCCCAGCGAGAGCGTTACACTTGACTTTTCGCAGGATGCAGCCGCGGGCGCCAACGCGACCGCGACCGCTCAGTAGCAAGACGGTAGCTGAGTATGACAAATGACTATCGCCGCGGTTCCGATGGGGGCCGCGGTTCTGGACGTCCCTCGTCGCGGGGACGTTCTGGTTATCAAGGAACGGGTCGGCAATCTTACAACGCCGGGCAGTCCCGTGGCAACGACCCGGCGTCGCGACTTCGCGGCTCGGGCGGCCCTCAAGTGCATAACACCAGGTCGCGCAAGAGTTCGTCGACCGAATGGCTCACAGGCGCGCCTCTGCCTCGCCGCAAAGCCGTCATGGGCTTCATCGGGCTTGGCTTGGGCTTGGGCGTCTTTCGCCTTGCCGACTATCAAATTGTCGAAGCCGATAAACTGCGCGAGCGTGCCGATGCGCGCCGCCTGCTTGCGCAGACCCTCTATGCCAAACGTGGCACCATCTACGACCGCAACGGTAACGTGCTGGCGTCGTCAGTCGAATGTCGCAACATCGCCGTGAACCCGCAGCTTGTCGAGGACGTTGACAAGACGGTGTCGGCGCTGGTCAAGGCAACTGGAATCGATAAAAAGACCTGCCGCAAGCTCGTTGAGTCCGATGGAACCTGGGTGTATATCAAGCGCCAGGTGGACGAAGACGATGTTGCGGCGCTGGAGAAGAAGAACCTGCCCGGCGTGCTTTTTGAGCAGGCCATGAAGCGCGTATATCCATACGGCAATCTGGCATCGCAGGTGCTGGGTGTAGTGAATGTAGACAACGACGGCTTGACGGGTCTCGAAAAGCAATACAACAAGCTTCTGACCGGCACGAACGGTTCTCTCGTACGCGAGCGCGCGAGGGACGGCAGCTATATCGCGGGCGGTGCCTATAAAAAGGTGGCTGCGGTCGACGGCGTTGATATCGTGACGACGCTCGACGTCAATATCCAGCGTGCGGCCGAGGATGCCCTGGCAGAGGCTGTCGAGAAGACAAAGGCCAAGAACGGCTCGGCGCTGGTCACCGATCCTACGACAGGCGAGATCTTGGCAGCCTGCTCGTATCCGACTTACGACCAGACCGATCTGGAAAACGCCAAGACCGAGGATATGAACTTGCGCCTGGTCACCGACGCCTACGAGCCCGGCTCGGTCTTTAAGACGCTCGTGGCGGGCGCCGGCTTCGACTTGGGTGTCGTGCGATCGAGTACGTCGTTTGAGGTGCCGGCGAGCATCAAGGTGGGCGACGATACCGTCACCGATGCCGACAAGCGCGACTACGCCATGACCATGGATGTGCGCGAGATGATGCGCCGTTCGTCCAACGTGGGCTTTGTCCTGGTGGGGCGCAAGATCGGTGCCGACGACTTTGCCACCTATGTGGACAAGTGGGGCATCGGTCACAGCTCTGGTGTAGATTTTCCGGGCGAGAGCCTGGGTATCGTCAAGGAGCGTGACCAGTATGACGGCGCCACGCTGGGCTCGATGAGCTTTGGACAGGCACTGTCTGTCTCGCCGATTGAGATCGCACGTGCCGTGGGCGGCATCGCCAACGGCGGCGTGATGATGACACCGCACTTCTATAAGTCCAGCAAAGGCGACGAGAAGGACTGGGGCGAAGGCGAGCGCGCGATTTCGGAGGACGCCGCATCCCAGGTGACATCGTGCATGCAGACGGTCGTGTCCGAGGGAACGGGCGTTGGCGGCGCGGTTGACGGCTATGACGTAGCGGGTAAGACCGGTACGGCCGAACGTGCCGACGAGAACGGCGGCTACCTCAAGGAGAACTACATGTCGTCCTTTATGGGCTTTGCACCGGCACAATCGCCCAAGGTGCTGTGCTATATCACGCTCGACGGAACGCCGAGCGGCTCAGATGCCGCTGCGGTGCCGTTCCAGTCCATTATGGCCAACGCGCTCGACGTGCTGGGTATCCCGCACACGAAGTAGGGGGTTACAATCTTTGGGGCGTGGTTTGTTGTCCCATATGAGGGTGTTCACATGCCCTGCACCACGCATGTGCGGCGCTGGGATACAATACGCCGATAGCATTATTAGGTTTACAGGGGAGCTGCAATGATAGAGATCGCCGTCAACAACCTCGCGGCCGCAACAGGGGCCCGAACCGTGACGGGAGAAGCCGATCGGGTATGCCGCGGGTGCGTTATCGACTCGCGCCAGGTCGAGGAAGGGACGATTTTCGTCGCCTTTCCCGGTGAAAACGTCGACGGCAATGATTTTGCTTCCCGTGCCGTCCAGTCGGGTGCCGGCGCCGTCGTGATGACGCGTGAGCCCGAGGCCGAGCTGGTCTCGCTGGCGCAGGACAAGGGGTGCGCCATCCTGCTGACCGATGATCCCGAGGAGTTTCTGCTGCGTTTGGCGCACACGTATCGCCTGGAGCTTGGCTGCCTGGTCGTTGGTATTACCGGTTCCATCGGCAAGACGACGACCAAGGACGTGCTCGCCGCCGTGCTCGCCAAGCGCTATCGTGTCTGGGCCACCAAGGGCAATTTCAATAACCTGATCGGCATGCCGCTCACGGTGCTTTCCGCTCCGGCCGATACCGAGGTCCTGGTACTCGAGATGGGCATGAACCATTTCCACGAGATTGAGCGCCTGTCCCAGTCCGCCAATCCCAACCTTGCCATCGTGAGCAAGATTGGTACCTCTCACATCGGCATTTTGGGCAGCCGCGAGAACATCGCCCGCGCTAAGGCCGAGATTGTCCAGGGTATGTGCGCCGCCGGCGACTTCTTGCCGCTGCTGGTTTTGGGCGGTGAGGACGACTTTACGCCGTTCATTCGCGATACGTTCGCCCAGCCTGCTGGTATCGATGTGATGCTGGCCGGCGTCTCGGACGATGATGAGGTCCGTGCCCGCGACATTCGTGTTGATGACGAGGGCCGTCCGGTCTTTACGCTCGATTTTGGCCAGGGTGAGACGACCGATACCATGCTTGCCATCCCCGGCGTGCAGTCCGTCCCAAATGCCGTTAAGGCCGCCGCAGTTGCCTATCGCCTGGGCGTGACGCCCGAGCAGATCGATGCTGCCTTTAGGGGCCTCACGATCACCGGGCACCGCCAGGAGATCAAGCGCGCCAAGAGCGGTGCCCGCGTCATCGACGATTCCTATAACGCCAGCGCCGAATCCATGGCTGCTGGTCTCGATCTGCTGTGCTCGCTTTCGTGCACGGGGTCTCGCATGGCGATCCTGGGCGAGATGGGCGAGATGGGCGATGAGGCTCCTCGCATGCATGAGCTCGTGGGCGCCTATGCCGCCGCCAAGAAGCTCGACATGCTGGCGTGCGTGGGTGGTGAGCTGGCCCAGCTTATGGCCGATGCCGCGCGCATGATGGGCATGGACGAGGACCGCATCCAGGTGTTCTCCGATTATCAGCAGGTGCTCGACCGCATGGGCGGCGCGCTTGAAAAACATGATGTTGTACTGGTCAAGGGTTCCCGCTTTGTTGAGCTCGACCGCTTTGTGGAAGGTGTGTGCTAGCCCATGTTCGGCAATCCCTCGTATCCAACGTATCAGGCTTTTTTGGGGCTTGGCATCGCCGCTGCCATTGCGCTGCTGCTCATGCCGTGGTGGATCAAGCTGCTCAAGGTCGAGGGTATCGGCCAGCAGGTTCGTGCCGACGGCCCCAAGCGTCATTTGGTTAAGCAGGGAACGCCCACCATGGGTGGCGTTGTCATCCTCGTCGCGATCTCGCTGACCTGCCTGCTGATGGGCAAGCTCACCACCGAGCTCGTGCTCGTGCTGCTCGCCACGCTGGCGACCGGCGTGCTGGGCCTGATCGACGACCTGACCTCCGTTACGCACGGGCGCTCGCTCGGTCTGACGCCTCATGCCAAGATGATCGGCCTAACCATTATCTGTGTCACCTTTACGGTACTTGCCGTCAACTGGTGCGGCGTCGCCCCCGAGATTCGTTTTCCCGGCGGCCTGACGATTGACCTCGGTGTTCTTTCGACCACCATCTGCGGCCTTTCGTTCCCGTGGCTCTACATTGTCTTTTGCTGGCTGATGATCGCCGGTCTTTCTAATGCCGTGAACCTGACCGATGGCCTTGACGGTCTTGCTGGCGGCACCTCCATGATCGCCATGCTCGCCATGGCTGCCATGGCGTTTTTGCACGGAGACGTGAACCTGTCCATCTTCTGCACCGCGTGTGCCGGTGCCTGCTTGGGCTTTCTGTGGTTCAACTGCTATCCGGCGAGCATCTTTATGGGCGATACCGGCTCGCTTGCCCTGGGCGCCGCGTTTGCCTGCACGTCCATCATGACCAACACCGAGGTCGTCTCCCTCATCATCGGCGGCCTGTTTATCGTTGAGACCCTGTCGGTCATGATTCAGGTTGTCTACTTCCACTTTACGCACAAGCGCGTCTTCCTTATGGCGCCCATCCATCATCATTTCGAAAAGAAGGGCTGGGCCGAGACCAAGGTCGTCATCCGTTTTTGGATTATCGCTGCGGCCTTTGGTGCCGTTGGCCTTGCTTTGTTCTTCCAGTTGGGATAGTGGTCTTTCATGCCTCTTGCTGATGTCTTTAGCCTGCTCGTTTTGGGTCAGGGCAAATCCGGTCTCGATGTCGCCCGCTGGGCGCTGGCACATCCCGAGCGCGTAAGCGCCGTTACCGTGTATGGCGGCGGCACCTCTGAGCCCAATGACGCCACGCGTGCGCTCGAGGCTGCTGGTGCGTCGTTTGTCTATGGG
>DBEZQF010000002.1:0-11881 GCA_048254795.1 Collinsella sp.
CAAAGCTCAAGGTGATCTTTGAGAAGTTCTATCGCCTGGATGCGGCGCGTGCGACCAATCGCGGCGGCGCTGGACTGGGGCTTGCCATCGCCAAGGAGATCGTATGCGCGCACGGCGGTACCGTTGCATGTGAATCGACGCCCGAACACACGATATTCACCATCGAGCTGCCCGCCGCATAGCCAGTGTGCCCTTACAAACACTTGACAATGCGCTCACGTGCATATGAGCCGCGATTCCTACTATCGATACTGCTGAATTGATATCGATGTGGAGGTATGCGGTATGACGGCTGCTGCGGCTGTGGAGCCCACGGAGCTTGAAGAACTCATGAAAGCGCAGGCCGAGGCCGCGCGCGAGCGCGAGGTTGGGGATGCGACTCGCCCCACGGCAGAGGATCTTGCCGCCTCGCCGACGCGTATCGATGTCGAGGGCCTCGACCTGTTCTATGGCGACCACCATGCGCTCAAGGACGTGAATATCAAGATCCGCGACAAGCAGATCACCTCGTTCATCGGGCCTTCGGGCTGCGGAAAGTCCACGTTGCTGCGCTGCTTTAACCGCATGAACGACGGCATCAAGGATTGCCGCATCGAGGGCAAGATTGCGCTCGATGGTCAAGATATCCTGGGCGACTACGACATCTGCCGCCTTCGCCAGCGCGTGGGCATGGTGTTCCAGCGCCCCAACCCGTTTCCCATGAGCATCTACGACAACGTCGCGTATGGTCCGCGCGGAATGGGAGTGCGCGATCGCGTCGTGCTCGACGAGCTGGTCGAAGACTCCCTGCGACGCGCCGCCCTGTGGGACGAGGCCAAGGACAAGCTCAAAGAGTCGGGTCTGGGTCTTTCGGGCGGCCAGCAGCAGCGTCTGTGCATCGCCCGCGCACTTGCCGTGCAGCCCGACATTCTGCTGATGGACGAGCCGACCTCGGCACTCGACCCTGTGTCGACGCTGGTGGTGGAGCAGCTGGCCTGCGAGCTCAAAGAGACCTGCACGCTCGTGGTCGTTACGCACAATATGCAGCAGGCGGCGCGTATCTCCGATTCGGTCGCATTCTTTTTGCTGGGTGAGCTGGTGGAGCACGCGCCCACCGCGCAACTCTTCAAGAATCCGACCAATCCGCGCACGGCGGATTATTTGACGGGACGTTTTGGCTGATACCATCTAGTAAAGGTACCTTTAGGGTTAAGATGCGGTCATGCCGGCCGCAAAGGGGTTCAACATGATCTATTACGTCGAGGACGATGACAACATCAGGGATTTGACGGTCTATGCACTGCGCAAGCAGGGGATTGAGGCCGAAGGCTTTTCGTGCGACGGTGAGTTTAAGGCTGCCGTGGCGCGACGGGTACCCGATGCCGTCCTGCTCGACATCATGCTGCCCGATACCGATGGCTTGGCGATTATGCGTCGACTGCGTGCCGATCGCCTGACGGCGACGGTGCCCATCATGATGCTTACCGCCAAGGATACCGAGCTCGACAAGGTGATGGCGCTCGATGGCGGTGCCGACGATTACCTGACTAAGCCGTTTTCGCTCATGGAGCTTGCGAGCCGCTGCCGCGCACTGCTGCGTCGCGGCGGCATGGTCAAGCAGGCGAGCGATGTGCTCAGCGTGGGCGACATCGTGCTCTCGCCCAGCCATCGCGAGGTGACCGTTGCCGGCGAGCCGCTTAAGCTCACCCTGCGCGAGTTCGACCTGCTCGAGTACCTCATGCGCAAGCCCGGCGTGGTTTTTACCCGCGAGTCGTTGCTGCAGAGCGTGTGGGGCTGGGACTTCGACGGCGGTTCGCGCACCGTTGACGTGCACGTGCAGACGCTTCGCCAAAAACTGGGCGAGCATGCCAGCGCCATCGAGACCGTGCGCGGCGTGGGCTACCGCATGGCCGAGCCTTCTGCCGGTGATGGTGCCGAAGGTGACGACACCGCGGCCACCGCATCGGAGGAGTAACCCGTGGTCTTCGCCCCCCAGGGAAAACATACGCTGTCGCACCGCGTTTTTGTGACGATCTTTGTCTGCGCCATGGCGGTTATCGTGGCGTTTACGGTGCTGGGTGCGTTCTTTGTGCAAAACACCTTGGCGGATGCCACGAGTACCAATCTGGCGCAGGAAACCGAGCTCATTGCTGCCGCTCTCGACGAACAGCAGGAGCCCATCCCGTTCTTGCGTAGCCTTGATCGCGAGGACTTGCGAATCACGCTGATTAACAAGGATGGATCGGTTGCCTACGACAACGAGGCGTCGCCTTCCGCACTGCCCAACCATGGCGATCGCCCCGAGGTCATCGAGGCCTTTGAGAGTGGTTTGGGTTCCGCGGAGCGCGCAAGCTCTACGCTCGACGAGATTATGCTGTATCGCGCCGTCGCCCTTGATAACGGCCAGGTTGTCCGCTTGGCGCAGGCCCAGCCTGGCGTTACGGCGATTTTGCTGTCGATGGTGGCGCCGATGCTGCTTATCGCAGCAGCGGGTGCGGTACTCTCGTTTTTTATGGCGCGCCGCGAGTCCCGTGCCATCATCGCGCCGTTGCAAGAGGTGGATTTGGACCACCCACGCCGTAGCTATGAGCACGCCTATGCCGAGATGGTCCCCATGCTTGAGCGTATCGAGTCGCAGCGCCAGGAACTCAAGCGCCAAATGGCGGTGCTAGCGGACAACGACCGTATGCGCCGCGAGTTCACGGCGAATATCACCCATGAGCTCAAGACGCCGCTTACGGCGATTTCGGGCTATGCCGAGCTCATCGCAAACGGCATGGTCGAGGGCGAGGGCGACCTGCGCAACTTTGGCGGTCGCATCTATCGTGAGGCGGGCCGCTTGGCAGCGCTTGTCAACGATATCCTTACGCTGTCTAACTTGGACGAGGCCGAGCGTGCAACTGAGGGCGAGGTGGTGCCCATTGGTTCCACGGAGCCTATTGAGCTCTCGCGTGCCATCTACGCGGTTGAGCAGCGTCTTGAACAGGTCGCCCGTCAAGCGAATGTGACGATAAGTCATGAGACCAAGCCTGTGGTCATCGAAGGCGTGTCGCGCTTGATTGACGAGCTCATCTATAATCTGGCGAGCAACGCCATCCGCTACAATCGACCCGGCGGTGCGGTTACGCTGCAGTGCGGCACCAACGACGAAGGCCATCCGTTCCTTGCGGTCGCCGACACGGGAATCGGTATCGCGCCTGAAGAACAGGGCAAGGTATTTGAGCGGTTCTATCGCGTGGACAAGAGTAGGTCCAAGGCGCGCGGCGGAACCGGTCTGGGGCTTGCAATTGTCAAGCATGCGGCCCTGTATCATCACGCCACGCTTGATCTGTCGAGCGAGTTGGGCGTGGGAACCACCATTACGGTGACGTTTCCCATACGGCAGGACGAGCCATTCGCATAGCGATACAACATAGATATTGATGCAGACGCCGCATTTGACTTTCGGGTGCGGCGTTGTTGTGCAATTTTACGATTGCTTCCGACATTTTTACAGGAGAGCCTGTTTCTTATGTATAGAGTTTGGTCTCGGTAAAAAGATGCGATAACATACGGACAGTTTTGTCAATCCGAACTGGGGAAATGAAAGGCAAGCTGCATGACCCTTCTCGAACTGTTCCAGCTGCTGAAGAAGCACCTTCAGCTGGTCATCACCCTTCCGGTGGTCTGCGCGATCGCCATGGGCATCGTGTCCTTCGTTGCGATGGACAACACCTATACCGCGACGACGAGCATGTACATTCTCGCCAAGACCGACGATAGCGGTCAGATGAGCTACAACGATCTCTCGGCGAGTCAGATGCTTTCCAACGATATCGCCACGCTGCTGGATAGCGATAGCGTTAAGAGCGGCGCAGCCAATGAACTGGGCCTCACTGATCTGGATGACTACAAGGTGTCTGTTTCCTCCGAGACCACCACGCGTGTCATTACGCTTTCGGTTACCGGCACCGATGCCAAGGAGACGGCTAAGGTCGCAAAGGCCATGGCCAGCTCGGTGAGTACGGTCGCTCAGAACGTCGGCGCTGCCCAGAGCATCAACGTTATCGACGAGGCTAAGACCCCCGAAGCCCCCAGCGGCCCCAAGCGCACGCTGTATATTGCCGTCGCGTTCCTCGCCGGTATCTTTATCGCAGTCGCCTATGTCGTTTTGGCAGACATGCTCAATACCCGCATCCGCGGTGCCGAAGAGGCAGAAGAGCTCCTGGGCATTCCCGTTGTTGGCCGAATTCCGGCTATGAAAGGTGGTAAATAGGCATGGCTAAGGCAAAGAACACCGACAAGCTCGTTGTACAGAATGCCGCCAAGACCCTTCTGGCCAACATCCGCTTTGCGAGCGTGGACGACCCCATCCGCACCATCACCGTTACCTCCTCGATTCCCAACGAGGGCAAGTCTACGGTTTCCATTAACCTTGCTCAGGCAATCGCCACGAGCGGCAAGTCCGTGCTTCTGGTCGAGGCCGATATGCGCCGCAGGTCCCTTTCCGATATGCTCGGCGTTCGTTCGCGCGGCGGACTCTATGCGGTCCTTTCCGAGCAGATCTCCATTGACCAGGCAATTGTCGAGACGGGTCAGAAGAACTTCTACTTCCTCGATGCCGAGCCGCATATTCCCAATCCTGCCGACATCATCGTCTCTCACCGCTTTGCCAAGCTGGTAAAGGCGCTGTCCGCCAAGTTCCAGTACGTCATCTTTGATGCTCCCCCGGTCGGCACCTTCATCGATGCTGCCGAGATTGCCAGCCTGACCGACGGCACGCTGTTCGTGGTGCGTGAGGATTTCACCAAGCGCGAGGAGGCGCTCAACGCCATCGGTCAGCTTAAAAAGTCCGAGAAGGTCAAGCTCATCGGTACCGTTATGAACTACTGCGAGACCGAGACCAGCGAGTACTACTACTCCTACTACACCAAGGACGGTAAGAAGGTGAAGAAGGGCTCCGACGATCAGGGGACTTCCAAAAAGGGCATCTTCACCAACCGAGCAAACGTTTAGTTGATTAAGGCTGACCTATGCGTGACATTCATTGCCATATCTTGCCGGGTGTAGACGACGGCGCCGCCGATCTCGATGAGAGCTTGGCGATGCTCGAGGCTGCCAAGCGGGCTGGTGTAACCAGAATTGTTTGCACTCCTCACTGCCGTGATCCCTATTTTGATTACGACAAGATGTGGGATGCCTTTGAGCTGCTGCGCGATAACGCTGACGGTTTTCCGCTCCAGATGGGCTTCGAGGTCAACCATCGAAAGCTCGTTGAGCTTGGTATCGATGCCGCGGAGCACTTGCATTTCGATGGGACCAACGAGTTTCTGCTCGAGCTTTCGACGCATGCCGATGCGTATGCGTTTAGAGAGTACGAGAACACGATTTACGATTTGCAGTGCCGTGGCTACCAGGTGATCATCGCTCATCCTGAGCGCTATCGTGCGGTTCAAAAGGATGTAAGCGTGGCGGAGCGCCTGGTCGATATGGGCTGCAAGCTGCAGGCTTCGGCGGACTTTATTGCCGGCGGTCGCTTTGGTCGCGAGAAAAAGCCGGCACAGCGCCTGTTCGATCAGAACCTGTACAGCTTCATCGCGAGCGATGCCCATAACGTGGGTCATTACGATTGCCTGGCGAAGGCTCGCGCGAAGTTTAGCGTGCGCGGAGCTCATTTTCGCTAAAATCTGTCCCTAACGTTCGCATTGAATGAAAGGGCAGCCATGGATATCCAACTTAAGACGGGATGCTTTGATGACGCGGCGTTGGTGCGCCGCGTCATTTTTATGGACGAGCAGGGCTACGAGAATGAGTTCGACGCTATCGACGAGGATCCGAACTGCATTCATGTGACGCTCTATGTAGACGGCGAGCTTGCCGGTTGCTCGCGCGTGTTTCCCGAAGAGCTTGAGCACGCGGCTGACGCAGAGGCTCCGGTGTCGCCGGCGTGCGACTTGGACGAAGGTGTCGCGGCGGGGGAGACCTACATTATGGGGCGCGTGGCCGTGCTGCCGAGCATGCGCCGTCGCGGTTTGGCGAGCAAGATTGTCGAGGCCAGTGATACGTGCGCGCGTGATGCCGGCGCCAAGCTCATTAAGCTGCATGCTCAGGAATACGTGCTGCCGCTCTATGCCAAGGCGGGCTACACGCAGATTGCCCCGGTGGACTACGAAGACGAGGGCCAGCCTCATGCCTGGATGGCCAAGCGCGTAGATGGCAGATAGGAACGTTCCTTTCCTGCCGGCAGTTGGGGACACTCCTTGGCAATTGGCGCATCAGAGCGCTCGGACATACAGTTTTTCGATTCCGTATGTATATATGCGCGTTAATGGGTTATAAAATCTAAGTCTGAACATAGCAGGTCTGCGATGCGGCTCGGGCGACCGAGCCGTTTTTGCGGACAGGGGTAGCGCGAAAGGACTGCACATGCGTCAATTTAAGACCGAGAGCAAAAAACTGCTCGACCTCATGATCAACTCCATCTACACCAATAAAGAAATCTTCCTGCGCGAGCTTATCTCTAACGCGAGCGACGCCGTCGATAAGCTCAACTTTAAGAGCCTGCAGGACCCGAGCGTCAAGATCGACCAGGGCGACCTGGCCATTCGCGTCTCCTTTGATAAAGACGCCCGCACCATTACCATCTCGGATAACGGCATTGGCATGACCGCCGAGGAGCTCGAGCGCAATCTGGGCACCATCGCCCATTCCGGCTCCGAGGAGTTTAAGACCGAGAACGCCGAGCAGCAGGGCTCCGATGTCGACATCATCGGTCAGTTTGGCGTGGGCTTCTACTCGGCTTTTATGGTCGCCAGCCATGTGAAGGTCGTCAGCCGCGCCTACGGCGAGGATGTCGCCCATGTGTGGGAATCCGACGGTCTTGAGGGCTACACCATCGAGGACGGCGAGCGCGCCGAGCACGGTACCGATGTCATCCTGACGCTGCGCGAGAACGAGAAGCTCGATGCCGACGGCGAGGCCGAGACCTACGATCGCTTCCTGACCGAGTGGGGTCTCAAGAGCCTGATTCAGCAGTACAGTAACTATGTGCGTTACCCGATCCAGATGATGGTGTCCAAGAGCCGCCAGAAACCCAAGCCCGAGGACGCCGGCGACGATTACAAGCCCGAGTACGAGGACTACCAGGAGCTCGAGACCGTCAATTCCATGACACCGATCTGGAAGAAGCACAGCTCCGATGTCGAGCAGAAGGACTACGACGAGTTCTACAAGTCCACGTTCCACGACTTTGACGATCCTGCGCGCACCATCAGCTTCCACGCCGAGGGCACGCTCGAGTATGACGCCCTGCTGTTTGTGCCGGGACGCGCGCCGTTCGATCTGTACAGCAAGGACTACGAGAAGGGTCTGGCGCTCTACAGCTCCAACGTCCTGATCATGGAGAAGTGCGACGACCTGCTGCCCGACTACTACAACTTTGTCCGCGGCGTCGTGGATTCCGCCGACGTGTCGCTCAACATCTCGCGCGAGACGTTGCAGCAGAACCGTCAGCTCAAGGCCATCGCCAAGCGTGTGGAAAAGAAGATTACCGCCGACCTTGAGGATATGCGTGACAACGACCGCGAGGCCTACGAGAAGTTCTTTGAGAACTTTGGCCGCGGTCTTAAGTACGGCATCTACTCGAGCTATGGCATGAAGGCCGATGAGCTCGCCGATCTGTTGCTGTTCTGGTCTGCCAAGGAACAGAAGATGATTACCCTGGCCGAGTATGCCAAGGGCATGCCCGAGGATCAGAAGGCCATCTACTACGCCGCCGGCGACTCGCGTGAGCGCTTGGCCAAGATGCCCGTGGTAAAGGGCGTGCTCGACCGCGGCTATGACGTGCTGCTGCTGACGCAGGACGTGGATGAGTTCACCTTCCAGGCTATGCGTGAGTACGTTGCCGCCGATATGCCCAAGATCTACGAGGACGATGCCGCCCGCGAGGCTGCCGAAAAGGCCGTGGCCGATGGTGCCGAGCCCGAGGTTGAGGATCGTCACCTGGAGCTCAAGAACGTCGCAACCGGTGATCTTGACCTGGCGACCGAGGACGAGAAAAAGGAGGCCGAGGACGCCACCAAGGAGAACGAGGACCTCTTTAACGCCATGAAGGAGGCACTCGGCGACAAGGTCGAGAAGGTTGCCGTCTCCGCGCGCCTGACCGATGCCCCCGCTTGCATCACCACCGAGGGCCCGCTTTCGCTTGAGATGGAGAAGGTGCTCCAGAAGGGACCCGAGGGCGCGCCCGACGGTATGCCCAAGAGCCAGCGCGTGCTCGAGCTCAACGCCAAGCACCCGGTCTTTGCCAAGCTCGTCGCTGCTCAGAAGGCGGGCGACACTGACAAGATCAAGCAGTACTCAGGCTTGCTCTACGATCAGGCCCTGCTGGTCGAGGGCATCCTCCCCGAGGACCCCGTGGCCTTCGCGGCGGCTGTTTGCAACTTGATGTAGTTCGGGGATACGGCACCGTAACTAGATTAGAACGAGAGTGGATAATCTCCCGCTTTTGGCTCGAATGCGGGCTTGAAGTGGGAGATTTTCCACTCTCGTTTCCTTTTGTACGGAGTAGTCGTTGGGGACGTTCTTAAATGACTATTTGAATTGCTAATTTGTGCGGGTTGTGGTTTTGTGACCTGCTGAAATTTAGGATACTGTACATCTGTACGTTAACTCATCTTCGTAGTATATTGCTACCCGCAAAACTCAACACCATTGTGCTTTGAGACGTTAAAGCGCCTACTACAATGGTTGTCGATAGTACGATTCGATTTAACGACAGGATGGATGGTCCAAGCGTGAGTCTCGGCAGCAAACTATCCAATGCAAAGGTGTCCTTTGCGATATTTAAGCGCGACATTAAGCGACTGCTTGTGAACCCCGTCGCCCTGGTGGTTACCCTAGGCGTGTGCGTTATTCCCTCGCTGTATGCCTGGTATAACATCGTGGCAAACTGGGATCCGTATGGAAACACCCAAGGCATCAAGATTGCTATCGCCAACAACGATCGAGGCACCCAAAACGACTTGGTGGGTGAGCTCAACGCTGGCGACAAAGTGGTCGACCAGCTCAAGGAGAATCATCAGTTGGGCTGGACGTTCGTCGACTCGACGGCCGATGCCAAGGAGGGCGTCGAGAGCGGCGAGTACTATGCCGCTATCGTGATTCCCAAGAACTTCTCGGATAACCTGGTTTCGATGCTCGACGGCAACTACCATCAGCCCAAGCTCACGTACTACGTCAATGAGAAGAAGAGCGCCATTGCGCCCAAGGTTACCGATACCGGTGCAAACACCATCGAGGAGCAGATCAACTCGGAATTTGTCTCTACGGTAGGCAAGACTGTTGCCGGTATCGCCAAGGATGCCGGTGTCGATTTAAAGGACAAGGCAACCCAGACTCAGGACTCGCTGGCAAGTTCGGTGTCCGAGGCGTCCGACACCTTGGGCGAGGTGCGCGATTCGATTGGCGATATGAATGCCGCCATCGATAAGACGAGTGGCGCTATCGCCTCGGCTGATGCGGCACTTGCCGGCTTGCAAGGCCAGGCACCGTCGCTGACGCAGGCGATCTCCCAGGGCAACGACCTGCTGAGCGAAGCTCGCACCACGGCGGGCAACTCCATCACCTCGCTCTCCAAGGCGCTCTCGGAAGGCAGCCTTGCGCTCACCAAGACGTCGGCCTCTGCGAACGCTGCCATCGGCAAGCTGACGGGCGCGGTCACATCTACGACCACCCGTATCGACAACTCGCTCGAGTCTCTTCAAGCGACGATCGACCACAATAAGGCCGTTATCGGGCACTTGGAGATTCTCTCCAATGACACGTCGACAGGTTCCGAGGAAATTGACGCGCGCATTGTATCGACCATCGATTTGCTTCGAGAGCAGAATGAAAAGCTTCAGAGCATCAAGGACGGTCTGTCCGCGCAGTCGAGCGCCATGGCGAATGACGCAGCGGCTGTTTCGGGTGCCAGTGACGCTATCAATAACGCAATTCATACCGGTGCGACCAACCTTGGCCAAGCCCAGACGGACTTGGGCCAAAACGCGCTGCCGAAGGCCTCGAGCGCGCTCGACTCTTTTGCTGCCGTTTCGGGCGACCTGACCGGTATCGTCTCGGGTATGACACCTACACTTGCAAATGCGCGCGGCACGTTGGCGCAGCTTAGCGCTACGCTCGGCCAGGCCAAGACCACGCTGTCCCAGACCGATTCCTCGCTTGCCAAGGTCCAGGACAAGCTTGCAACCGCCGCCAATGACATCGCGGCGCTGCAGACCTCCGAGTCCATGGGCGAGCTGGCCGATCTGATGGGCGTCGATGTCAATGACGTGGCAGATTTCATGGCGTCTCCGGTTGAGTTGACGTCCAAGTCAATCTATCCGGTCAAGAGCTTTGGCTCGGGCATCGCTCCCTTCTACACCAATCTGGCGCTTTGGGTGGGCGGCTATGTGCTCATCGCCATTTACAAGCTCGAGGTCGACCGTGAAGGTGTTGGCAGCTTTACGGCGCGCCAAGGCTACTTTGGCCGCTGGTTGCTCATGGTGATCCTGGGCGCGTTGCAGGCCATCATCGTTACGGTAGGCGATCTGGTGATTGGCGTGCAGTGCGTCAGCCCGCTGCTGTTCGTGCTGGGCGGCATCGCCATTTCGTTCACCTACGTCAATATCATCTATGCGCTGTCCACCACGTTTAAGCATATCGGCAAGGCTATCGGCGTCATTCTCGTCATCGTGCAGATCCCGGGTTCGTCGGGCATGTACCCCATCGAGATGATGCCCGGCTTCTTCCAGTGGCTGCACCCGCTGCTGCCCTTTACCTACGGCATTAATCTGCTGCGCGAGACGGTCGGCGGCATGTATTCGTTCAACTACCTGTTTAACCTGTGCATTCTGGGCGTGTTCTTGATCGTGGCGCTCTTTATCGGCCTGCAGCTGCGTCCGCTGCTGCTCAACCTTAACCTGCTCTTTGATAAACAGCTCTCCACGACCGGTATGATGATTTGCGAGTCCAACGACCTGCCGCGCCAGCGCTACTCGCTGCGCACGGCCATGCGCGTCATGCTCGATTCCGATTCGTACCGTCGCGAACTGCTCGATCATGCGGTCGCCTTTGAACATCGCTACCCGTACTACATCAAGGGCGGTTTTGCCGCCGTGGTGGGCGTTCAGGTCCTGCTCTTTGTCCTGTCGACGGTTCTCGATATCGACAATAACGGCAAGATCATCCTGCTTGTCATTTGGATCATCTCGGTTATTGCCATCTGCGGCTGGCTTATCAATATCGAATATATCCGAGCGAGCCTCAATACCCAGATGCGCATCTCGGCGCTTTCGGATGAGGACCTGCGTCGCGAGATGCGCGAACACACGGCCGCCATTCCTGCCGCCCGCCACATGTTTGGCCTCAACGCCAGCGAGCGTGGTGCCAAGGGCGGCGATCAGTCCACGGGCCGCTTGCCGCATATCGGCTCGCACCATAAATCTCAGGGCAGCGACAGCACAGCCACAAATGATGGAGATACCACCGCGCTTGGCAAGCACTCCAAAGGAGGTGAGGCATAAATGAAGAACATCCTGCATCTGTTTAAGCGCGATGTCCAAAACGTGTCTCGCTCCGTGATCGGCTTGGTTGTCGTGATGGGCCTCATTATCGTACCGTGTCTGTACGCGTGGTTTAACATCGCCGGCAGCTGGGATCCGTACGGCAACACCGGCAATCTTAAGATCGCCGTGGTCAACACCGATGAGGGTTACGAGAGCGATTTGATCCCCGTCGAGGTTAACGTGGGCGAAAACGTGACCGCCACCCTACGCGGCAACGAGAGCTTCGATTGGGTTGTGCTCAACAATCGCGAAAAGGCTATCGAGGGCGTTAAGTCGGGCGCGTACTATGCTGCCGTCGTTATCCCCAAAACGTTTAGCGC
>DBEZQF010000003.1:0-9413 GCA_048254795.1 Collinsella sp.
AGCGCTACACCGTATTTGCGCCCGCCGCGCGGTCTCGCCGGGCGTTACAGAGAGGAGCTCATTATGAGCGACATCATGAGGCCGATCCCGTTTTCGCAGCTGATGAACTGGATCATCGAGGAGCACAAGACTCAGGGCGCCGTCTTTGGCGTGCGCAAGATGGTCACGACCAACCAGGAGGGTGCGCTTCCCATTTTTGACGAGCGCATCGAGACTCCGTTTGGCCCGGCCGCCGGTCCCAACACGCAGCTGGCCCAGAACATCGTGGCCTCTTATGTGGCTGGTTCCCGCTTCTTTGAGCTTAAGACCGTTCAGGTTATGGACGGCGAGGAGCTCTCCAAGTGCGTTAACAAGCCCTGCATTGTGGCGCAGGACGAGTGCTACAACTGCGAGTGGTCGACCGAGCTCGAGGTTCCGCAGGCCTTTGCCGAGTACGTGAAGGCATGGTTCGCCTGCCACCTGATCGCTCGCGAGTACGGCCTGGGCAGCCCGGACGGCTTTGTCTTTAACATGTCGGTGGGCTATGACCTGGAGGGCATTAAGAGCCCCAAGGTCGATGCGTACATTGAGGGCATGAAGGACGCCAGCGGCTCCGAGGTTTGGAACGAGTGCCGCACGTGGGCGCTCGCTAACCTGGACAAGTTTGAGCATGTCGATGCTGCGTTTGTCGAGTCCATCCCGGCGCGCGTCTCCAACTCCATTACCGAGTCCACGCTGCACGGCTGCCCGCCCGCCGAGATCGAGCGCATCGCGACCTACCTCATCACCGAGAAGGGCCTCAACACCTACATCAAGTGCAACCCCACGCTGCTGGGCTATGAGTTTGCCCGCCAGCGCCTCAACGAGCTGGGCTTTGACTACATCGTCTTCGATGACACGCACTTCCGCGAGGACCTGCAGTGGGCCGATGCCGTGCCCATGTTCGAGCGCCTGATTGCCCTGTGCGCCGAGCGCGGTTTGGAGTTTGGCGTCAAGCTCACCAACACCTTCCCCGTCGATGTGACGAGGAACGAGCTGCCCTCCACCGAGATGTACATGTCGGGCCGTTCGCTGTTCTCGCTGACCATCGAGGCCGCCCGCCGCATTACCGAGCAGTTCGATGGCAAGCTGCGCATCAGCTACTCCGGCGGTGCTACGGTCTACAACATCCGCGCCCTGTACGATGCCGGCATTTGGCCCGTCACCCTGGCGACCGACGTGCTCAAGCCTGGTGGCTACGAGCGCTTTAGCCAGATGGCCGGCGAGTTTACCGATCTGGACGGCAAGCCGTTTGAGGGTGTCTCTCTCGACGCCGTGACCGCGATCCAGGTCGATTCGCTTACCAACCCGCTCTATAAGAAGCCGCTGCGCCCGCTGCCCGATCGCAAGGTCGCCGGTAAGAGCCCGCTTTCCGACTGCTTTACCACGCCGTGCCGCACGAGCTGCCCCATCCAGCAGGATATTCCCGCCTACCTGGCGGCTGTTGACGAGGGTCGCTACGAGGACGCGCTCAACATTATCATCGAGCGCAACGCCCTGCCGTTCATTACCGGCACCATCTGTCCGCATCCCTGCGGCCGTGCCTGCGAGCGTGCGTTCTACGAGCCCGAGGGCGCCCAGATTCGCGCCAGCAAGCTCAAGGCCGCCCGCGAGGCCATGACCGCCGTGCTGCCCAAGCTGCGCGCCCAGGCCATCGCAAACGACGGCGAGCGCAACGTTGCCGTTATCGGCGGCGGCCCGGCCGGCCTGGCGACGGCGTTCTTCCTGACGCGTGCCGGCGTGCCCGTCACCATCTTCGAGGCCCGCGACTCTCTCGGCGGCGTGGTCCGTCACGTGATCCCCGAGTTCCGTATCGCCAGCGACGATATCTCCCACGATGCCGAGCTCTGCCTGGCCTTTGGCGCCAAGGTGCAGCTCAACGCTCGCGTTGATTCCATCGACGAACTCAAGGCTCAAGGCTTTACTGACGTGGTCGTGGCCACCGGTGCCTGGATGCCCGGCTCTGCGGGCTTGGGCGAGGGTGCCGAGCTCGATGTGCTGGAGTTCCTCGAGGCCGCCAAGAAGGGCGAGAAACTCGAACTGGGCGAGGACGTCGTGGTCATTGGCGCCGGCAACACCGCCATGGACGCGGCCCGCGTGGCCAAGCGCCTGGCCGGCGTGAAGAACGTGCGCCTGGTGTATCGCCGCACCAAGAAGCAGATGCCCGCCGACGAGGAAGAGCTCGATCTTGCTCTTGCCGACGGCGTTGAGTTCTGCGAGCTGCTGGCGCCCAAGGCGCTCAACGGCTCCGTGCTGACCTGCGACGTTATGGAGCTCGGCGAGCCGGATGCAAGCGGCCGTCGCAGTCCCGTCGCCACGGGCGAGACCGTCGAGCTTTCCGCCACCACGGTGATCTGCGCCGTGGGCGAGGGCATCGATGCCAGCCTTTACGATGCCGCGGGCGTCGAGCACGACCGTCGCGGCCGTCTTGCCGCCACCTCCACCGGCGTTGAGGGCGTCTGGGCTGCGGGCGACTGCCGTCGCGGTCCTGCCACCGTGGTCGAGGCTATCGCCGACGCCGCGGAGGTCGCCCGTGCCATCGCCGGCGTGGACTTTAACAAGTACGCCGACTGCAACGAGCAGGCCGGCCGCGAGGACACCTGCTACGAGCGCAAGGGGTCGCTGTGCCGCGACAAGCGCAACTGCACCAAGACCCGCTGCCTGGGCTGCGGCTCGGTGTGCGAGGTCTGCTGCGACGTGTGCCCCAACCGCGCCAACGTGGCAATTAAGGTGCCGGGCCTGGCCAAGCATCAGGTCGTCCATGTCGACGGCATGTGCAACGAGTGCGGTAACTGCGCCGTGTTCTGCCCCTACCAGGAGGGTCGTCCCTACAAGGACAAGCTCACCCTGTTCTGGAGCGAGCAGGACATGGAGAACTCCGAGAACGAGGGCTTCTTGGCCGTGGACGAGGACCACTTTAAGGTCCGCGTCGCCGGCACGGTCCGCACCGTCTCGGTCGATGCCGTCAACACCGGTCTTCCCGAGGCCGTCCGCCTGACCATCAGGGCCGTGCGCGACAACTATTCGTACCTTCTTAAGAAATAGGCGAGTCTCTTATGGCCAAATCCATTCAACATAACGTGGCCTACGTTGCCTGCGGAAGTGGTTGCGCTTCCGCAGGCGGCGACGCCCGCTGCAGCGAAGGCTGCATTGGCTGTGGCGCCTGCGTCACGGCCTGCCCCCACGGCGCCATTGCGCTGGTCGATGGCATCGCCCGCGTGGATCGCTCCAAGTGCACGGGCTGTGGCCTGTGCGGTATGGCGTGCCCGCAGCGCGTGATTGCCTTCGTTCCCGGCTACCAGAACATTCTGGTGCGCTGCAACAACACAGATAAGGGCGCCATCGCTCGCAAGATCTGCGACACGAGCTGCATCGGTTGCGGCATGTGCGCTAAAAAGTGCCCTGCCGGCGCTATCCGCATCGAGGACAACTGCGCCCATATCGACGGCGTGGACTGCCTGTCGTGCGGCATGTGCGCCGTCGTCTGCCCGCATGGCGCCATCCACGACCGCACCGGCATCGCCGCCGGCGTGTAGAAGGGAATCACCATGGCACAGGAATTCACTTTTACCGTTAACGGCGTCGAGCGCACGACGACGGAGAATAAACCGCTGCTGCGCTACCTGCGCGACGACCTGCATATCCATTCCGCCAAGGACGGCTGCTCCGAAGGTGCTTGCGGTACCTGCACCATCCATGTGGACGGTGCGGCCGTCAAGGCGTGCGTGCTGACCACTGCTCTTGCTGCCGGTCGCAACATCGTAACCGTCGAGGGCCTGCCCGAGGACGTGCGCGAGGCCTTTGTGTACGCCTTTGGCGCCGTGGGCGCCGTGCAGTGCGGTTTTTGCATTCCCGGCATGGTCATGGCGGGCGCAGCGCTCATCGCCGAGGACCCCGAGCCCACCGAGGAGCAGATTAAGTACGCCATTCGCGGTAACGTCTGCCGCTGCACCGGCTACAAAAAGATTATCGAGGGCATCTCGCTGGCCGCTGCGGTGCTCCGCGGCGAAAAGCAGATCGATGAGGACCTGGAGCGCGGCGATGACTACGGCGTGGGCAAGCGCGCCTTCCGTATCGACGTGCGCAAGAAGGTGCTCGGCGAGGGCAAGTATCCCGACGACATCGACGAGCTCGATCAGCCGGGCCTGACCTATGCCAGCGCCGTGCGCTCCAAGTATCCGCGCGCCCGCGTGCTCTCCATCGACACCTCCAAGGCCGAGGCCCTGCCCGGTGTGGTGGGCATCCTGCGCGCCGAGGACGTGCCGGTCAACCAGGTCGGCCACCTTATCCAGGACTGGGACGTCATGATCGCCCAGGGCGATATCACCCGCTGCGTGGGTGACGCCATCGTGCTGGTGGTTGCCGAGGACGAGGCGACGCTCGAGAAGGCCAAGAAGCTCGTAAAGATTGACTACGAGCCGCTGGAGCCCGTGCGCAACATTGTCGAGGCCAAGGCTGCCGACGCCCCGCGCCTGCACGACAGCTTCTTTGCCTTTGGCAACACGGTGGAGCTCAAGGACAACGTGTGCCAGAGCCGTCACGTGACGCGCGGCGACGCCGCCAAGGCGCTGGCAGAAAGCGCGTTTACCGTGACGCAGCGCTTTACCACGCCCTTTACCGAGCATGCCTTCTTGGAGCCCGAGTGCGCCGTCGCCTTCCCGTACAAGAACGGCGTCAAGGTGCAGTCGACCGACCAGGGTGCCTACGACACGCGCAAAGAGTGTGCCCACATGTTTGGCTGGGACAACGAGCCCGAGCGCGTGGTCGTCGAGACCATGCTTGTGGGCGGCGGCTTTGGCGGCAAGGAGGACGTGTCCATCCAGCACCTGGCCGCGCTCGCCGCATATAAGTTCCAGCGTCCCGTGAAGTGCAAACTCACGCGCGCCGAGTCGCTCGCGTTCCATCCCAAGCGCCACGCCATGGACGGCACCTTTACGCTGGGCTGCGACGCCGAGGGCAACTTTACCGGTCTGGACTGCGAGATCAACTTTGACACCGGCGCCTACGCGTCGCTGTGCGGCCCGGTGCTCGAGCGTGCCTGCACGCATGCCGTCGGCCCCTACAAGTACCAGAACACCGACATTCGCGGCTTTGGCTACTACACCAACAACCCGCCCGCCGGCGCGTACCGCGGCTTTGGCGTTTGCCAGTCCGAGTTTGCGCTCGAGAGCCTGATCGACCTGCTGGCAGAGAAGGTCGGCCTGGATCCGTGGGAGATTCGTTACCGAAACGCTATCGAGCCGGGCGAGGTTTTGCCCAACGGCCAAATTGCCGATTGCTCCACGGCGCTGAAGGAGACGCTGCTCGAGGTCAAGGATGCCTACTATGCGCATCCCGGACACGCCGGCATTGCCTGCGCCATGAAGAACGCCGGCGTGGGCGTGGGCCTGCCCGATGCCGGCCGCTGCAAGATTCGCATCGAGGACGGCGTGGCCGTGGTCTATGCCGCCACGTCCGACATCGGCCAGGGCTGCAACACCGTCTTTTTGCAGGACGTTGCCGAGGCATGCGGTCTGCCGCTTCGCTGCATTGCCAACGGCGAGTGCTCCACCGAGAACGCTCCCGACTCCGGCACCACGTCTGGCTCGCGTCAGACGGTCGTGACCGGCGAGGCCGTGCGCGGTGCCGCCTTCCTGCTGCGCGATGCCATGGTCGGCATCGAGGCCGGCAAGCCTGCGCCTGCCGCCCCGGTGAGCGCCCATGGTGACGGCGTCAAGATTGAGTACGACGACGGTCGCGCCTATCAGCTGCGCACGCAGGAGCTCGTCGCCGGCCAGGGTATGCATCCTCAGGATCCCGCGGCCGCCATCAAGGCGCTCGAGGGATGCGAGTTTGGCTACGTGTACCTGGAGCCGACCGACAAGCTGGGCGCTGACGTTCCCAACCCCAAGAGCCACATCTGCTACGGCTTTGCCACGCATGTGGTCATTTTGGATGATGACGGCCGCGTGAGCGAGGTCTATGCCGCGCACGATTCCGGCAAGGTGGTCAACCCCATCTCCATCCAGGGTCAGATTGAAGGCGGCGTGCTCATGGGTATGGGCTATGCGCTTACCGAGGACTGGCCGCTCAAGGACTGCGTACCCCAGGCAAGGTACGGTACGCTCGGGTTGT
The DNA here is from genome assembly GCA_048254795.1 of Collinsella sp. Classification (GTDB taxonomy): domain Bacteria; phylum Actinomycetota; class Coriobacteriia; order Coriobacteriales; family Coriobacteriaceae; genus Collinsella. Next base: position 6,133 of record DBEZQF010000003.1, read on the forward strand.
TCCGTGCGCCCGAGATTCCGGATATTCACGCCATTTACGTGGAGAAGGACGAGCTGCTGCCTGTGGCGTACGGCGGCAAGGGCATCGGCGAGATCGCAACGATCCCCACGGCGCCCGCCGTACAGAACGCCTACCGCACGTTTGACGGCAAGCTGCGTCCAAATCTGCCCATGGTGGATACGCCCTACAGCCGCGTCCGCAACCGCGGGTAGGGTAGGGCGCGGACAGCCATTGCTGACGAGCTGTTCGCGCTCAACATCAACTGCATATGCTGCGCCTTTGGCCCCGGCTCCATCGCGAGCCGGGGCCTTTTGTTTGGAGCGGAAACTGCGTCCCAGAATTGGCGTTCAGAATGGGATGCGCTTTCCGGTAGAGCCTCTGGCGGAAACAGCGTCCCGGAATCATGCCTCAGAGTGGGATGCGCTTTCCGTTAACCGCTCATTTGGAAAGTGCATCCCAGTTTGAGCGTTTATTCCGGGATGCGGTTTCCGCTGAAGGACTCAACCGGAAAGCGCATCCCGTTCCGAGGCTAGATTCCGGGACACGCTTTCCGCTAGGCCCGCCATCCGGAAAGTGCGTCCCGTTTGAGCGTCCAGGCTGGGACGCGCTTTCCGTTGGCGTGGCCGTTGGGAAAACGCGGCCCAGATAGGGGGATGCGATTCAGCGATGCTTGGCCTAGCAGTTCCTACAGCTCCACCTCGTTGAGCCATGTCGGCAGCGCGGTTTGCCGGATGCCTGCCGTCTGCAGCTTTTTGGCGAGCATTCCTGCCGAGCGGACCTCGTTCATGGTAAAGCGCAGCAGAGGGTGACCGTATAGCGATAGGTACGCCTCGCGCTGTCGTTCGGCAACGAGCGCCTCGGCGGTGGTGCGTCCGGCCAGCATGGTCTGGTCGGTATATTTGATGAGCCCGTCGAGCTCGCCCAGCGTGAGTTCCCGCGCCTGGCGCTCCCAGGCAAAGTCCGTTCGTATGGGCTTGGCCGAATCGAAGGGGTCCGTCAGCTCGTATTGAAGCCAGTCGGGCGCAAAGCCCGTCTCGATCATGACGGCTCGGGCGACCGATTCCCCGCCGCTCTCGGCGCGGGCGTCGGCATATCGAAGCGTGGTGAGGGCGGTGCGAATCGCGCGACCATTGCGGGCGGTCGCTCGTTGCTCGACGGCCTCCATCAACTGCTCTCGCGTAAGGCCGAGCTTTGAGATCGCCGAATCGGCAATGGGCATGCCGTCGGCAAAACCAGTTTGCAGCAGGCAATCTGTGGCCGTTTGGATGGGCGGCGTTACCGATATGCCGGCTCTGCGTATTGCTCCGGCCGGCTCAATCTGGTGTCGCTGAATATGTGCGCCCGGACGAGCCGACGGCTTTATCGAGCTGCAAACATGCACGACGTTCAGGTGTCGCCACGAGACCTCGAGCCCCAGCAGGCAAGCTGCCGAAAACGAGCAGAACGTCCAATCGGGATGGATGATCGCAAGGGCGCGGATAGTCTCGCAATGGCGTTGCGCTCGGTTGAGTTCATCCCAGCGCGTTTTTCGCGCAAACAACCCCGGCATGGGCGAGACAACCGTGCCGCCGGTGCGCCGAAGGAGCGCTTTTCGGATCGCCGCGCTCGGGGGAATCAGACAGCGCCCCTCTTGTTCGGCTTGGTTCAACAGCTGGTCGATGAGTTGGTCATTGCAATGGGTCATGAGCTACCGCCTCCTTTTGGGTAGCAAAAACGTATCAACTGGAACTTGCCGCTCAGCTGACCAAAAGCTGACCAAAATCTAACCATGCAGGTAGATGACCTGCTTTTGGCGACATATTTCTTGTTTGAATCGGTGGGCGGTAATCGGCGACCGTGAACGGTAGCTGGATATGAAGTCTTGGTAAGTTTCGGGACGTGTACTTTTTGAAAAAGAGCATTCTATCTGCTGTTTTGTGTTTCTGGATCGCATATTTGAAGGCATGTGATAAGGGCTGTGGATCGTTGCATTGTATCTGCGGAAGCTGTGTCCCGGAATTGCCACTCGGAATGGGACACGCTTTCCGGAACAGCCCTCAAGCGGAAATTGCATCTCGGAACGAGCCCTCAGAGCGGGATGAACTTTCCCAACGGGGCCGCATGCGGAAACTGTGTCCCGGAATGAGCGCTCGGAATGGGATGCATTTTCCGGTAGAAGCTTCAGCGGAAAGTGCATCCCAGAATTCAGGCTCAGAACGGGACACGCTTTCCGGATGGCATGTTTGGCGGAAACTACGGCCCAGTTTTTGGCTCCAGAACGGGATACATTTTCCGGAACGGTCCACGTGCGGTGGTGTACCGACCCTTTTGCGTGCGCCGCTTGTCGAATTACGTTATAGCTAGCTATATTATAGGAAGATATAATATAGCTAGCTATAACGTAAAGGAAGGATGGCCCTATGTTTATCGGAAGAACGGCGGAAATGTCCGAGCTCAATCGACTGTATGGCACGGGCTCCTTTGAGATGCCTGTGATTTACGGCCGCCGTCGCGTGGGCAAAACGCGTCTTATCACAGAGTTTATCCAAGGCAAGAAGGCTATTTACTTTCAAGCTCGTCGCACCAATGCAGAGGCAAACCTGCATGGCTTTAGCCAGGCGATACTTGCGGGCTCCGTTGGTGTTGCTGGCGTGTCGTTTCGTAGTTTTGACGAGGCGTTCGATGCATTGGCTACCATGGCTCGTACGGAACGTTTGATTGTCGTGATCGACGAGTATCCTTATCTCGCCCAATCGAATCCCGAGATCAGCTCGTTGCTGCAAGACAAGATCGATCACTTGTACAAAGAGACCAAGCTTATGCTTATCCTGTGCGGGTCGTCGCTTTCGTTTATGGAAGAGCAGGTGTTGGGCTACGAGAGTCCGCTATACGGTAGGCGTACGGCCCAGTTTAAGATCATGCCGCTCGATTTTATGACGACCCTCGGCCTGTGGCAGAGCATGGGTCGCGAAGACGCTGCAGTTTGCTATGGCATGACGGGTGGCATTCCTGCATATATCGAGAAAGTCGATCCTGCCGCACCGCTCAAGGACAACATCAAACGTCTTTTTCTTACTCCTACGGGCTATCTCTTTGAGGAGCCGAGTAACCTGCTATTGCAGGAGTGCCGCAATCCCGAGCAATATGATGCGATCGTGCAAGCAATTGCCCAGGGGCGCTCGAAGATCTCGGAGATTGCGAGCTCTACGGGAATCCCTGCGAGCAACGTAAAGAGCTATGTGGATAAGCTGGCGTCGCTTGGGATTGTCGAGCGCGAGCTGCCCCTAAACGAGACGAGCAAT
>DBEZQF010000004.1:0-6312 GCA_048254795.1 Collinsella sp.
GAGGTGTTTGGTGTCTCGCTGGTCCTCGGCTTCGCCTGCGGGATCGCTCGACTACCAAACACCTCGCCGCCGGCCGGGCCCCGTCGTCCAAAAATCACCCGTAAAGGCGCGTTTATCTAATTTAATCTATCCCTTAAGGAATGCTGCTCGTTGGCGTTGTCTGGGCATTGATGGCTACGTGGTTCAAGAGGCGGCGGTGCTGTTGCTTGAATTTTTGCAGTTAAAGAGGCTCGTTTCCCTAGGTTGGGGAAACGAGTCTCTTTTTGTCTCTGGGCTTGTGGATTGGTGAAGGCAGAATGCTCTGTCGGCTATTTTGAGTTCTTGATGCGGCGTGTGGCTGTGGCGGTTATTCCGAGTCCCATGGCGGCGATTCCTGCGAGTGCTATTGCGCTCGGTGCTGTGTCGCCCGTGTTCGCGAGCTTGCCGGCGGTCGTATTTGCTTGCTTGCCGCTGCTCGAGTTCGCCTGCTTGGTGGAGCTTGGTAGGGCGTCTTTGCCGGTTGCAGGCGGTGTCGCCTCGGTGGGTTGCGCTGAGCTGGAGGGTTTTGTCGTCTCGGTCGGTTTCGTTATCTCGGGCGAGGTGGCCTTGTCTGCCGCGGCCTTTGCCTCTTCGTATGCTTTGCAGGCGTCATCATAGGCCGCTTGCGCCTTTTCCAAATCGCCGAGGAGCGCATTTCGCTTGGCTATGTCCTCGTCGATGTGGGCTTTAGCTTCCTCTGCCTCACTTTCGAAATGCTGAACCTGTTTTTCCTGGCTTTCGAGTCGGCGTTGGTAGGAGTGAAGATCATCTTCACAAGATTTTTCTCGCCTTTCTGCCGCCATGATCTCACTGCGCAACTGCTTAATATGCTCCTTAATAGCTGTGCTGGGCTCCTCGTCGCCGAGTGCTTCAAGTGCCTTATCTAATTCTGCCTGAAGGCCGCTTGTCCGGTTGTGGGCCTCATCGTATTTGGCTTGGGCTGCATCGACGTTCGCTTGCATGGCGGGAAGGGGTTCCCTCCGTTTGGCGGCTTCCGTCACCACCATGTCGTAGATCTCTTGAAAAGCGGCAATGTCATCATCGATTTCCGCAAGTTTCTCGGGACTTGCGGCGTCTTTTGCGGCCTCGAGGTTTTTGAGCGCTTCCTGCATGGCTGCATACGCTTTTTCTTTTGCGGCGGCCGCGTCTTCCGTCTGCAAGGCAACTGCACCGGTGGGGGCGCTGGTTTCTGCCGCGATCGCCGTTACGGGGGCGATTCCCGCGACAAGTGCCGCGGAAAGGGCGATGCCCACAGTTGCTCGTCTTGCTCTTCTTGCGAGAATGTCGTTCATCTCGGCACCTCATTTCAAGGGTCGGCGACTAACTTGGTAGCACTAATGTAAGTATATCAGGCGGTTTGCCCGCCATTGATCGGGCGTGCGCGTATGCCCCTATGAAAACTGAATCCCGTTAGAAATGACGAGTTGTTTACGCTTCTTTTGGGGTAGCGGTACTATCATGGTTCGAATTGAATGTGGATGATGATAGGGAGCGCCTATACATGATTGAGCTGCTCAGGCGTTTTGGTGGTAAGTTTCGCCGGTATATGGTGATTGGCCCTGCGTGCAAGCTGATCGAAGTGATCTTTGACCTGCTGACGCCGCTGGTGATTGCCCAGATGATCGATAAGGGCATTGGCTCGCACGACGTGAACGCCGTTATCCACTACGGCATGGTACTTGGCGCCATGGCTGTGATCGGCATCTCGTTTACGCTCGTCTGCCAAAAGATGGCGGCGCTGACTTCGCAGGGCATGGGTACCGACATTCGCGGTGCACTCTACCAGCACATCAACGAACTGAGCTATGTCGAACTCGATCGCTTTGGCACGCCGTCGCTCATCACGCGCATTACCAACGATGTCAACCAGGTGCAGCTCGCTGTGGCGCTGGGCGTGCGCATGCTTATCCGCTGGCCCTTCTTGGCGGTGGGTTCTATGTGCGCGGCCCTTGCCATCGACCTTAAGCTCGGCATCATCTTTTTGATTTGCACACCCGCCATCGGCTTGGTGTTTTGGTTTGTCATGGCGCGCTGCATTCCGTACTACAAGCAGCTGCAGGCAAAGCTCGACCGCATCGCGCTTGTCTGCCGCGAGGGGCTTTCGGGTGCCCGTGTGGTCCGCGCGTTTGTGCGCGAAGACCACGAGCGCGAGCGTTTTGCTCGTGCGGCCGACGACCAGGCGCATGTCGCCATCGCGGTGGGTAAGCTCTCGTCGGTCCTTAACCCCGTCACGTTTTTGGTGATGAATCTGGGCGTGTGCGCCATCCTGTGGGCGGGCGGCATCCAGGTCAACGTGGGTGAGCTTACGCAGGGCCAGGTCATGGCGTTTGTGAACTACATGACGCAGACCCTCACCTCCATCGTCTACGTGGCCAACCTGGTCGTTGTCTTTACCAAGGCGAGCGCCAGCGCGTCGCGCATCAACGAGGTGCTCAATTGCGAGCCGAGCATCACCGACGAGGGCAACCAGCCGGTCGCGCTGCCTGAGCCGAGCGACCTGGCGGGTGGCGCTGTTCCGGTCCCTGCGCTGAGCTTTGACCATGCGAGCTTCTCGTTTGGCGCCGGCGCGGCCAATGTTGTCAACGATGTGACGCTGGAACTCCCGCTGGGCAAGACGCTCGGCATTATCGGCGGCACGGGTAGCGGCAAGTCCACACTCGTCTCGCTTATTCCGCGCCTGTACGATGCAAGCACCGGCAGCGTGAGCGTGATGGGCGCCGACGTGCGCACCTGGCCGCTCGACCAGCTGCGCCACGTGGTCGCGACCGTCCCGCAGCGCGCGTCGCTGGTGAGCGGCACCATCCGCAGCAACTTGACCTGGCGCGACGATGCGGCAACCGACGATGAGCTTTGGGCGGCGCTCGATATGGCGCAGGCGAGCGAGTTCGTGCGCAAAAAACCTCAGGGTCTGGACGCGCCGGTCGAGGCGGGTGGCAAGAACTTTAGCGGTGGCCAGCGCCAGCGCCTGACCATCGCACGTGCTCTGGTGGGCTCTCCGCAGGTCCTAATCATGGATGACTCTGCCTCGGCGCTCGACTTTAAGACCGATGCGGCACTTCGTCATGCCATTCGCGAGCGCAGCGTGCGCGGTGCCGCCGAGGGCGGTCTGCCGCTGACTACGGTCATTGTGAGCCAGCGCGTCTCGACCGTGCGCGACGCCGACATGATCTGCGTGCTCAATCACGGCTCGGTCGCGGGCCTGGGCACGCACGATGAGCTGTACGCGGCCTGTCAGCTCTATCGCGAGATTTGCCAGTCGCAGCTGCGTCGCGAGGAGCTCGAGGGCCAGCAGGGGAACGCGACGCCCGTGTCCGCCCCGATCGCCTCCGCATCCGTCTGCGCAAAGGAGGGCTGCTAAATGAATCCGTACACTTCTTCCGGCTCGGTCGCCACGATGACGGCCAACGTGTCCGGCAACGATAGCCTCAACGACCTGGGCGATGGCCCGCGCCAGCCCGGCGACCCCGAACGTTATCCCGTGGATGCGGTGACTCGCCGTCTGATGGGCTATGTCCGTCCGCACCGCATTTCGTTTGTAGCGTCGTTTGTGAGTGCCGCCATCTCCGTGATTTTGCAGCTCTATACGCCTATTTTCATCGGCGAGGGCATCGACCTGATCGTCGCCGCCGGGCAGGTGGACTTCGACGCGCTACTGCCGCTTGTCACCAAGCTCGCGATTGTCGTCGTAGGTGCCGCGGCTTTCCAGTGGCTGCAGGGCTATTGCGTCAACCGCCTGTCCTACGAGACGGTGCGCGACATGCGCGTGGAGGCGAGCGACAAGCTCAGCCGCATGCCGCTCAGCTTTATCGACAGCCACGCCCACGGCGACCTTATGAGCCGCGTGGTCAACGACGTCGACCAGGTGGGCGACGGTCTGCTACAGGGCTTTACCCAGCTTTTCACCGGCGTTATCACCATCGTTGGCACGCTCGCGTTTATGCTCTCCATTAACCTGACCATGACGCTTGTGGTGGTGCTCGTCACGCCGCTTTCCATTTTTGCCGCCGGCGCCATCGCCAAGCTTTCCAACAAGAGCTTTACGGCCCAGCAGCGTATTCAGGGTCAGCTCGGTGGTCATATCGAGGAGTATGTGGGCGAGCAAAAGCTGGTTGATGCGTTTGCCTACGGCCCGAACGCCCAAGCGCGCTTTGACGCGCTCAACGCCGAGCTCTATACGGCAGGTGAGCGTGCACAGTTTATGGGTTCGCTCTCTAACCCCGGTACGCGCTTTATCAACAACATCATCTATGCCGTGGTCGCCGTGATCGGCTGCGTGGGCGTGATCACGGGCGTGCCGGCGGCGCTTACGGTGGGTGGCGTGCAGATTTTCCTGTCCTACGCCAACCAGTACACCAAGCCGTTCAACGAGGTCACCAACGTCATTACGCAGATCCAGACCGCGTATGCCTCGGCGCGTCGCATGTTTGCGCTGCTCGATGCGCGCGAGCAGGAGCCCGATGCGGCGGATGCCGTGGAACTTACCGCCCCGCAGGGTGAGGTGACCTTTGAGCATGTGGACTTTAGCTACGTGTCCGACCGCAAGCTGCTGCAGGATATCTGCATTGAGGCCAAGCCCGGCATGCGCTTTGCCCTCGTTGGCCCCACGGGCTGCGGCAAGACAACGCTCATCAACTTGCTGCTGCGGTTTTACGATATCGATGCCGGACGCATCATGGTCGATGGCCGTTCCTCGCGTGACTACACGCGCGCAAGCCTGCGCCGTACCTTTGGCATGGTGCTGCAGGACACCTGGCTGTTCGAGGGCACCGTGGCCGAAAACATTGCTTACGGTTGTCCAGATGCTACGCGTGAGCAGATTGTCGAGGCCGCCAAGCGCGCTCATGCGCATAAGTTTATCGTGCAGCTGCCAGGCGGCTACGATACGGTGATCGGCGAGGACTGCGGCACGTTTAGCCAGGGCCAAAAGCAGCTGCTGTGCATCGCACGTGTCATGCTCACCGACCCAGCGATTCTGCTGCTGGACGAGGCGACCTCGAGTATCGACACACGCACCGAGCTGCAGGTGCAGGCGGCATTCGACGAGCTTATGGCCGGTCGTACGAGCTTTGTGGTGGCGCACCGCCTGTCGACGATTCGAAACGCCGACTGCATTCTGGTCATGCGCGACGGTCGGATTATCGAGCGTGGCACACACGACGAGCTGCTGGCGGCAGATGGCTTCTATGCCGAGCTCTACCGCAGTCAGTTTGCCCAGTGAGCAAGCCCGTGGGGCAAATGAATCAATCGACAGACGGCGGTTTACATCTGTCACGTTAGTACTAAGATATTCATCTAATAAATTGCATTAGTGGCTTTAGTTTTGGGGGATACGAGGCAACGTGACTATGACGTGCTCTTTGGTGGTTAACAGCAAGAGCGGTAATACCAGGATGGTTTCGGGTGCGATCAAGCGCACGCTGCAGGCTGCGGGTGTTGAGTTTGTCCATGCCGCGGCGTTGAGCGACGATGCGGATGCAGATCAGGTTGCGCTCGAGGCGCAGGGCGCCTGCGCGGCCGACACGGTGCTTGTCGGTTTTTGGTGCGACAAGGGCGCGAGCACACCTTCGGTCGCGACGTTGCTCTCAGCCTTGCACGGCAAGCGCGTCTTCCTGTTTGGCACCTGCGGCTTTGGGGCCAGCGAGGAGTACTTTAGGCAGATTATCGATCGCGTGACCTCCAATTTGGCCAATGATGCCGAGCTTGTAGGCTGGGCGATGTGCCAGGGCAAGATGGGTCCCGCGGTCAAGCAGCGCTACGAGGCCATGCTCGAGCAAGATCCCGACAACGCCCGATTTAAGATGCTGCTCGACAACTGGGTTGCCGCAAAGGATCACCCCACCAAGGAAGATCTGGACAACATGGCTGCAGCCGCCAAAAAGGCCGTGCTGGGGGAGTAGCTCCCATCGCTGACGACGGTCGGTCCATCTTTCTAAATGAAACGTCCTCCCGGGCGTCGGGGCACGAAGTTCCCTGCTCTACAGTCCTGCGCAAGACGAAGGCCACATAAAGGGGCCTTCTTTGCGTGCGGAACTCGCGATGAACTTCGGGCCCCGCCGTCCGGGAGGACGCCTCTTTATTGATGGGAGGCCTGATAGGTCGATGGTTCCGTGCCCGGATGCGTCCAAAGTGGGACGGGCTTTCCGGATGGGCAGACTTTCGAAAAATGCGTCCCGGAATTTGCCTTTGGAATGGGACGTAGTTTCCCGTTGAGGTGCTTTGCGGAAAGTGCATCCCACTCTGGGCGGTCGAAGTGGGACACACTTTCCCAAAGGCGCTCCAACGGGAAATTGCGTC
>DBEZQF010000005.1:0-8838 GCA_048254795.1 Collinsella sp.
GGTCTGATAAGATTTCCATAGCGGTCTTCGTCCTTTCCTAGAACCTGTTGTTGTGGTGATTTCAGATTCTAAGACGAAGGCCGTTCTTCGTTAAACGGGCGCTAGGGCGTCACCCTTACACCAACATTTTCGACGCGATCGTCGGTGCGCGTATCCTTCAGCGCAACTATGCCGTTCGCAGGATCCTTGTCCAAAATGCCAAAGCGCGAGAAATACTGCGTGTCGCGTACCTGCTCGAGCCGCTTGAGCGAGGCAGGCGAAAGCGATGCCGGCGGCTCGTCAACATACAGCTCGAGCAGCGTCTTGCCATGGCGATAGGAGCGCTCGAAGAGCAGCCAATCGGTAAACGCCATGTTGTAGGCCATGATTTCGTTTTGCGAAGGCTCGGTGCAATAGCTGAGCCACGGGTCGACAATGATCTCGAACTGTTCGCGCGCCGGCTCCAAAAACTGGAACTTCCGCAGCATCCAAAAATGGGCTATGTCGGCAATATCGTTGCCGACGGCTTCGGCTAGCTGCGCTCGGTCTAAAGCGTGGTCAGTCATGGCATCCTCCTCAAACTGATAGACCTCAATTTGAGCTTACGAGGAGGGTGGTCGGCCACGACCAGCGCGGGCAAAATAGGCCTCCGGCTGCAAACCAGATGCTGACCAAACACTTGACGAAAAGCTTGACCGAAAATGCGCACCGCAACAAAACCGCAGGTAAACATAGACGGCCAACCCGCCCTTTTGAGCCAGATACCCACAGCCACCACAGAAACAACAGGTGACCACAGCCCAAGAAGTCGACAAATAAACACCCGTACGTCGACAAACGAGCAAATCGCTCGCAAAGAGTGTCCCCAACGACTAGACAAAAAATGACTAGTCATTGGGAACGTTCTTAAATGACTACTTTACAGCTCCAGCGCCTCGGCGACTTCGGCAGCGCAGGCCAGGGCGTCGGCCATGGCGCTTACCACGAGCGAACTGCCATTGCGAGCATCGCCGGCCACGTATACCGGTGTGGCGCCCGCGGCGACGCCGTCGACACGGGCCGCAAGGTGCGAGCCCTCGGCAGCCATCACCGGCAGCGGACGACCAGCGGTGGCAACAGGCACGCCAACGGCGTCGAACACGCCATGCTCGGGACCCGTAAAGCCGCAGGCGATGAGCACCAGCTGGGCCGGCACCTCGTGCTCGGAGCCCGCGATGCGCTCGGGCTTGCCAGCCGACCAATCCAGATCGACCACGCGCAGGCCCGCGGCCGCGCCCTTCTTGTCCAACAGTACCTCGAGCGTATCCACACCCCAAGCGCGCATCTCGCCGCCCATGGCAGCGATGGCCTCCCGCTGGCCATAATCGGTCTTCTTCACGTTGGGCCACTGCGGCCAGGGGCTGCTCGCCGCGCGCGCATCAGGCGCCGCCGGCAAGAACTCAAACTGGCGCACGCTGCGCGCACCCTGACGTACCGCGGTGCCCACGCAGTCGTTACCGGTATCGCCGCCGCCAATGACCACAACGTCCAGGCCGCGCGCGTTCACCGCGGGCTCGCCGCCATCGAGCACCGAGACGATCGAAGCCGCCAGGTAGTCCACGGCATACACCACGCCCGGGGCATCAATGTTCGCAGCCGAAAGCCCACGCGGAGCACGGGCGCCGGCAGCCACCACGACGGCGTCAAAGTCGTCGAGCTTGGCGGTAACCTTGGAATCGCTCACGTCGGCACTCAGCTCGAACACAATGCCCAGCTCGCGCATGAGCGCCACGCGACGCTCGACCACGGACTTCTCGAGCTTCATGTTGGGAATGCCGTACATGAGCAGACCGCCCGGGCGGTCGTCGCGCTCAAACACCGTCACGCGGGCGCCACGACGCGCAAGCTCCCATGCTGCCACCAGACCAGCGGGACCGGAACCCACCACGGCAACCGTGGGTGCACCCTCCCCTGCCGGCTCAAAGCGGTGCGGACCGCCGTTGGCCCACTCATGGTCGCTAATCGCGCGCTCGTTGTCATGAATCGTCGTGGGCTGGCCATCGACCGAGCCCAGGTTGCATGCGGCCTCGCACAGCGCCGGGCACACGCGACTCGTGAACTCGGGCATGGGCGAGGTGAGTGACAGGCGCTCGGCAGCCTCGTCCCAACGGCCGCGGTACACCAGCTCGTTCCACTCGGGAATCAGGTTGTGCAGCGGACAGCCGCTCGGACGTGCCTTGCCAAAGCTCGCGCCCATCTGACAAAACGCCACACCGCACATCATGCAGCGGCTCGCCTGGGCACGGCGCGCATCGTCGTCGAGCTCCACGTACAGCGGATCGAAATCGCGGCTGCGCTCCTCCACGGGGCGCAGCTCGTGGGTCACGCGATCGATATCAAGAAAAGCACCGGGCTTACCCATGGCACTTACGCCTCCTTCTTGGTCGAAGCAACAGAGCTGGCGGCGGCGGGCACAGCGCCAGCGACACCACCCGCCACATCAAAGCGAGCGACATCGGCGGCGTCGGCGCGACCGGTCACAATGTCAAACGCCAGCTCCTCGGCCTGCTCATGCGTCTTGCCGACGGCCTCGGCGGCGGCGACAATCGCCAGCACGCGCTCGTACTCGGTCGGAATGACCTTCACAAAGTGCTTGCTCATCGTCTCAAAGCTGTAGAGCAGCTTAATGCCGCGCGGGCTCTGCGTCGCGTCCACGTGCTCCTGGACGAGCGCACGAATCTGCGCCAGCTCACCGGCCGTCGGGGCTTTAAGCTCAACGCTCTCGTGGTTCACACGGGCATCGAGCGTGCCGTACTGGTCAAAGACGTAAGCCACGCCGCCCGTCATGCCGGCGGCGAAGTTCTGCCCGACCTCGCCCAGGATGAGCGCCAGACCTCCCGTCATGTACTCGCAGCCATGGTTGCCGCAGCCCTCGACCACCACCGTGGCACCGGAGTTGCGTACGCCAAAGCGCTGGCCGGCCAGACCGTTAATGAAGCCGCGGCCACTCGTAGCGCCAAAGAACGCAACGTTGCCCACGATGATGTTCTCGTCGAACTTGTAGGTCGCATGCGGGTTGGGGCGCACCGACACCTCGCCGCCCGAAAGGCCCTTGCCAAAGTAGTCGTTGGCGTCGCCGCACACGTTGAGCGTAATGCCGCGCGGCAGGAAGGCGCCAAAGCTCTGACCGGCCGAACCATCGCAATCGATGGTGATGGAGCCGGCGGGCAGGCCCTCGGGATGCGCCTTGGTCACCGCGTTGCCCAAGATGGTGCCCACGCAGCGGTTGACGTTGGCGATATCGGCGCGGAAGCGAATCGGACGCAGGTGCGCACGGGCATCGGCCGTATAGGGCACAAACAACGTGGAGTCGAGCGTCTTTTCGAGCTCGCTGTCCGCAGCCATCTGGGGCAGGAAGTGACGGCCGTCGGCACCCGGGATATGGGCACCAAACTCACAGGTCGCGCTCGCCAGCACGGGCGACAGATCCAGCAGGTTAGCCTTGCGGTTGCCCGGGACCTCAATCTGGCGCAGGCACTCGGGATGGCCGACCATCTCGTCGACGGTGCGGAAGCCCAGGCTCGCCATGACCTCGCGCAGCTGCTCGGCAACAAAGAGCATAAAGTGCTCGACGTGCTCCGGCTTGCCGCGGAAGCCGCGACGCAGGCGACAGTTTTGCGTGGCGATGCCGGCCGGGCAGGTATCCTGCTGGCAGTCGCGCTGCATGAGGCAGCCCATGGAGATGAGCGGCATGGTCGCAAAGCCAAACTCCTCGGCACCCAGCAGGCAGGCGACGGCAACATCGGTGCCGTCCATGAGCTTGCCGTCGGCCTCGAGCACCACGCGCGAGCGCAGGCCGTTTTGCAGCAGCGTCTGCTGGGCCTCGGCAAGGCCAAGCTCCAGCGGCAGACCGGCGTGCCAGATCGAATCGCGAGCAGCGGCACCCGAGCCGCCGTTGTGGCCGCTGATCAAAATCTTGTCGGCAGCGCCCTTGGCAACACCAGTGGCGATGGTGCCGACACCGGCCTCGCTGACCAGCTTGACCGACACGCGCGCGCCGGGGTTGGCGTTCTTAAGGTCAAAGATCAGCTCTGCCAGGTCCTCGATGGAGTAGATGTCGTGGTGCGGCGGAGGCGAGATCAGGCCGATGCCGGGCGTGGACTGACGGACCTCGGCAATCCAGGGGTAGACCTTCTTGCCGGGCAGGTGACCGCCCTCGCCGGGCTTGGCGCCCTGGGCCATCTTGATCTGAATCTCGAAGGCGCTGCACAGGTAGCGGCTCGTCACGCCAAAGCGCGCGCTTGCCACCTGCTTGATGGCGGAGTTCTTGGAGTCACCGTTAGCCAGCGGGGTCTCGCGACGCGGGTCCTCGCCGCCCTCGCCCGAGTTGGAACGGCCGTGCAGGCGGTTCATGGCGATGGCCATGCACTCGTGTGCTTCCTTGCTGATGGAGCCGTACGACATGGCGCCGGTGTTAAAACGGCGGACGATGTTGAGCGCGGGCTCCACCTCGTCGAGTGCCACCGGGGTGCGACCGTTGGCATTAAAGTCCAGCAGGTCACGCAGGCGCACGGCACGGCCGGTGCGGTGCAGGCGGGCGCTGTACTCCTTAAAGGTGTCGTAGCTGTCCTCGCGGCAGGCGGTCTGCAGCAGGTAGACGGTCTGCGGGTCGATAAGGTGATCCTCGCCGCCGAGCGGGCGCCACTTGGTCAGACCCAGCGTGGGCAGCTGATCGGGAGCCGGGCTCTTAAGGATAGCGAGCGCGGCGTCGTAGCGCTCATTCTGCTCGCGCTCGACGTCCTCGACACCCATACCGCCCACACGGCTCACCGTGCCGGCGAAGTACGCGTTGACGAACTCCGGAGTGAAGCCCACGGCCTCGAAGATCTGCGCGGAGTGGTAGCTCTGCACCGTGGAGATGCCCATCTTGGACATGATGGAAACGATGCCAGCGGTCGCAGCCTTGTTGTAGTTGGCGATGCCCTGCTCGGCTGTCACGTCCAGATCGCCGTGCGCCGCCAAGTCGCGAATGCACGCGTGCGCGTTGTACGGATAGATGCCGCTCGCGGAGTAGCCCACCAGTGCCGCAAAGTCGTGCGGGGACACGGCGTCGCCGCACTCCACCACGATGTCGGCAAAGGTACGCACGCCGGCGCGAATCAGGTGGTTGTGCACGCAGCCCACGGCGAGCAGCGACGGCACAGGGACCTCGCCCGCCGCAGCACGGTCGCTCAGCACCACGATGTTCACGCCATCGCGAACCGCGGCCTCGACGTCTTCGGCAAGCTGCTTGAGCGCAGCCTGCAGCGCGCCCTCACCCGCGTCGCGGCGGTACACGGCACGGAAACGGCGGGTCTTAAAGCCCACGCGGTCGATGGCGCAGATACGCTCGAACTCCTCCTCGCTCAGCAGTGGGCGCTCCAAGCGCACCAGCTGACAGGCCGCACGAGAGTCCTCGAGCAGGTTGCCGTGGTTGCCCAGGTAGAGCGTGGTCGAGGTGACCATATGCTCGCGAAGGGCGTCGATGGGCGGGTTCGTGACCTGAGCGAACAGCTGATAGAAGTAGTCAAAGAACGAACGCGTCTTCTTGGACAGGCAGGCCAGCGGCGCATCGATGCCCATCGAGGCGAGCGGCGCCTTGCCCTGCTGGGCCATGGGACGCACGACCTCGTCAACATCATCCCAGTGATACCCGAGCTTAGCCATGCGCACGGCGGCAGGCACCTCGGCGTCCTCGGCGGGTGTTGCCGCAACGGGCTCATCGAGCGCGTCGACGGTCAGTGTCTCCTCGGCAATCCAATCACGGTAGGGCTTTTCCTTGGCATAGCGGGCGCGCAGCTCGTCGTTGTAGATCACGCGGCCGCGGGCAAAATCGACCTCGAGCATCTGGCCCGGTCCCAGACAGCCGCTCGTCAGGATGTTCTCGGGGCTCACCTCGATGGTGCCCACCTCACTCGCCAGCATAAAGAGGCCGTCACGCGTCACGTAGTAGCGAGCCGGACGCAGGCCGTTACGGTCGAGGGCGGCACCCAGGGTACGGCCGTCGGTAAAGGCGATAGCGGCAGGACCGTCCCACGGCTCCATGAGCATGGACTGGTAAGCGTCGTAGGCGCGGCGCTCCTCACTCAGGCTGTCGTTGTGATCCCACGGCTCGGGCAGCAACATGGACGCGGCACGCGTGAGCGGGCGACCGTTCATGACCAGGAACTCAAGCACGTTGTCTAGAATCGCGGAGTCGGAACCCTCACGGTTGATGATGGGCATCACGCGCTCAAGATCGTGCTGCAGCACGGGGCTGTACAGGTTGGGCTCGCGGGCGCGAATCCAGTTGACATTGCCCTTGAGGGTGTTGATCTCGCCGTTGTGGATGATAAAGCGGTTGGGGTGCGCGCGCTCCCAGCTGGGCGTGGTGTTGGTGGAGTAGCGCGAGTGGACGAGCGCCACGGCCGTCTTGACGGCGGCGTCGTTGAGATCGATGAAGAAGCGGCGCATCTGCGTGGCGACCAGCATACCCTTGTACACGATGGTGCGCGAGCTCATGGAGCACACGTAGAAGATCTTGTCGCGCAGGGCAAACTCAGCGTCGGCCTTCTTCTCGATGGTGCGGCGGCACACATACAGACGGCGCTCGAAGGCGTCGCCCGCCGGCGTGTCGTCCGGACGGCCCAGGAAGGCCTGCAGGATAGTGGGCATGCAGGCGCGGGCCGTCTCGCCCAGGTCGTGCGGGTCGACCGGCACCTCGCGCCAAAAGAGCAGCGGCACGCCGGCCTCGGCGCAGCCCTCCTCAAACACGCGGCGGGCATCCTCTACGCCCTTGTCGTCCTGCGGGAAGAACAGCATGGCCACGCCATAGTCGCCCTCTGCCGGCAGAATCTGGCCGCACTTTTGAGCCTCTTTGCGGAAAAAGTGATGCGGAACCTGGAACAGGATGCCGGCGCCGTCGCCGGTGTTCTTCTCGAGTCCCGTACCGCCGCGGTGCTCCAAGTTGACCAGAATGGACAGTGCGTCGTCCAGAATCTGGTGATGGCGCTCGCCGTTGATATCGGCAAGCGCGCCGATGCCACATGCATCGTGGTCGAATTCGGGGCGATAAAGGCCCTGCTGCTGAGCGGAATCTGCCTGCATCGCGATCCTCCCCTAAATATTAGACAGTCAGTTGAATAGGCATACTAGGAGCATCGCCGGCCCGTTGTGTTTCCCGCCCGTTTCGAAACAATCGCGTAACGCACGCCCTACGAGTGGACACCGCCGACCTCAAGGACGGCAACAAGGGCCCCAAGTTCGGCCCGTATGCTCACCGCTTCAAACATCTCAATCTGTAACAGGAAGACCAAATTTCGACGACTAACTGTTACAGATTGAGACGTTTTTGAGAGACGGCTCCGAATGTCTCAATCTGTAACACGGAGGGTCGGTTTTGGCGGCCAGCTGTTACAGATCGAGATATTCCATAGGACCATTTCTTCCTGTCTTGATCTGTAACACCTAAACCCAATTTCCATCCCTAGTTGTTACAGATCAAGACATTTCGGCAACCCCCTTTTCACCATCTTATTCAAATACAACTATTTTGTTAGTCTTGGTTAACTTTTTGGCCTAAAACGGGTATCCTTTGCGGCGTCAAACAAACGGCACGCAGGAGCTCACCATGCCCAACCATCTCAAACATCATTTTGGCTCCCGACGCACCGGCGGTCACGGAGGCCTAGACATTGCGCGGCACATCGGCCCCGGGCTACTCGTGACCGTCGGCTTTATCGACCCGGGCAACTGGGCCTCCAATATGGCCGCGGGCTCGCAGTTTGGCTACGCGCTGCTGTGGATCGTCACACTGTCCACGATTATGCTCATTGTGCTGCAGCACAATGCGGCGCACCTGGGTATCGCCACGGGCACCTGTCTTGCCGAGGCCACGACACGCTACCTCCCCCGCTTCGTTGGACGCACGGTGCTCGCCAGCGCCTATCTCGCGACCATCGCCACCGCCATGGCAGAGGTCCTGGGCGGCGCGATTGCCCTTCAAATGCTCTTTGGGCTGCCCGTGCGTGCGGGCTGCGTCATCATAGCGGCAGTATCGATGGCGATGCTCATGACGAACTCCTACAAGCGTGCCGAACGCTGGATCATCGCCTTCGTCGGCGTGGTAGGCCTCTCGTTTTTGGCCGAGCTTGCACTAGTCAAGGTCGACTGGCCGCAGGCCGCCGCAAGCTGGATCACACCCAGTATGCCCACCGGCTCGGCCGCGATTATCGTAAGTGTCCTAGGCGCGGTCGTTATGCCACATAACCTTTTTCTGCACTCCGAGGTCATCCAATCCATGCACTTCGAAGGCCAAGGCGAGCAAGTTATCGAAGAGCGTCTGCACTACGAGCTCTTCGACACGCTCTTTTCGATGGGCGTGGGCTGGGCAATCAACTCGGCCATGGTCATCCTGGCCGCAACGACCTTCTTTGCGCATGGCATTGTCGTAGACGACCTCGCCGTCGCAGCGGACACGCTCTCCCCCATTCTGGGCCCGGCAAGCTCGACCATCTTTGCGGTGGCACTGCTGTTTGCGGGCATATCGAGTAGTGTGACGGCAGGCATGGCGGCAGGCACCATCACCGCGGGCATGTTCGACGAGGAATACGACATCCACGACCGACATTCCTCGATCGGGGTAGCGGCCTGTTTCGCCGGCGCAGTGGCGGCGTGTCTGGTCGTCCCAAATCCTTTTGAAGGTCTCATCTGGAGTCAGGCACTGCTGTCGCTTCAGCTGCCGATTACGGTCTTTGTGCTCATACGGCTCACCAGCTCAGCCCGCGTCATGGGCAAATACGCCAACTCGCGCCCGCTCAACGCGTTGCTCGTAGGGATCGGTGCCATCGTGACGATTCTCGA
>DBEZQF010000006.1:0-7983 GCA_048254795.1 Collinsella sp.
GGTGCGGCACCAAGCCGGTCATTTTGGGATGGGACTATTTTGACTACTCATTGGCTGCTCTGGCAATCGGGCTGCAAAAGTAGTCAAAAAAGCTCCGTCCCAAATTAGCTACCTTGCTCTGGCGGGCGGGAGCAGGTAAGATATACCGAGCGCCTAGCGCGTTCGATGGGTTCGGATGACGGCATGTTCCGAATCTGGTCAGGTCCGGAAGGAAGCAGCCATAAGGAGCCTCTGTCGGGCATCCGAATCCATCGAGCGCACGGGCGCTTTTTGGTGCCGCGATTTGGCCCGGCCGGCGGCGAGATATTTGGTGTCTCGCTGGTCCTCGGCTGCGCCTGCGGGATCGCTCGACTACCAAACACCTCGCCGCCGACCGGGCCCCGTCGTCCAAAAATCATCCGTAAAGGCGCGTTTATCTAATTTAAATCTATCCCTTGTGGAATGCGGCTTGCTGGTGTTGTCTGGGCATTGATGGCTATGTGGTTCAAGAGGCGGCGGTGCTGTTGCTTGAATTTTTGCAGTTAAAGAGGCCGTTTCCCTGGGTTGGGGAAACGGGCCTCTTTTCTCTCTGGGTTTGTGGATTGGCGAAGGTGGTATGCTCTGGCAGCTATTTTGAGTTCCTGATGCGGCGTGTGGCTGTGGCGGTTATTCCGAGGCCTGCGGCGGCGACTGCTGCGAGTGCGATTGCGCTCGGCGCTGTGTCGCCTGTGTTTGCGAGCTTGCCGCTGCTCGTGTTCGCCTGCTTGGTGGAGCTCGATGGAGCGTCTTTGCCGGTCGCGGGCGAGCTGGCGGGCTGCGCCGTCTCGGCCGGTTGCACTGAGCTGGAGGGTTTTGTCGTCTCGGCGGGTTTCGTTATCTCGGGCGAGGTGGTCTTATCTGCCGCGGCCTTTGCCTCTTCGTATGCCTTGCAGGCGTCGTCATAGGCCGCTTGCGCCTTTTCCAAATCGCCGAGGAGCGCATTTCGCTTGGCTATGTCCTCGTCGATGTGGGCTTTAGCTTCCTTTGCCTCACTTTCGAAATACTGAACCTGTTTTTCCTGGCTTTCGAGCCGGCGTTGGTAGCGGTGAAGATCATCTTCACAAGATTCTTCTCGCCTTTCTGCCGTCATGATCTCCATGCGCAACTGCTTAATATGCTCCTTAATAGCTGTGCTGGGCTCCTCGCCGCCGAGTGCTTCAAGTGCCTTATCTAATTCTGCCTGAAGGCCGCTTGTCCGGTTGTGGGCCTCATCGTATTTGGCTTGGGCTGCATCGACGTTCGCTTGCATGGCGGGAAGGGGTTCCCTCCGTTTGGCGGCTTCCGCCACCACCAGTCGTAGAGTTCTTGAAATGCGGCAATGTCATCATCGATTTCCGCAAGTTTCTCGGGACTTGCGGCGTCTTTTGCGGCCTCGAGGGTTTTGAGCGCTTCCTGCATGGCTGCATACGCTTTGTCTTTTGCGGCGGCCGCGTCTTCCGTTTGCAAGGCAACTGCACCGGTGGGGGAGCTGGTTTCTGCCGCGATCGCCGCTACGGGGGCGATTCCCGCGACAAGTGCCGCGGAAAGGGCGATGCCCACAGTTGCTCGTCTTGCTCTTCTTGCGAGAATGTCGTTCATCTCGGCACCTCATTTCAAGGGTCGGCGACTCACTTGGTAGCACTAATGTAAGTATATCAGGCGGTTTGCCCGCCATTGATCGGGCATGCGCGTATGCCCCTTGATTAACAGCCATTAAATCTATCCCTTAAGGAACGCGGCTTGCTGGTGTTGTCTGGGCATTGATGGCTGCGTGGTTCAAGAGACGGCGGCATTACCATTTGTTTTTTCAAGTAAAGAGGTCCGTTTCCCTGGGTTGGGGAAACGGGCCTCTATTTGTCTCTTGGCTTGTGGATTGGCAAAGACAATAACCGCTGGCAGCTATTTTGAGTTCTTGATGCGGCGTGTGGCTGTGGCGGTTATTCCGAGGCCTGCGGCGGCGACTGCTGCGAGTGCGATTGCGCTCGGTGCTGTGTCGCCTGCGTTCGCGAGCTTGCCGGCGGTCGTATCTGCTTGCTTGCCGCTGCTCGAGTTCGCCTGCTTGGTGGAGCTTGGTAGGGCGTCTTTGCCGGTTGCAGGTGAGGCAACGGGCTGTGTCGCCTCGGCCGGTTGCGCCGAGTTGGAGGGAGGCGTCGTCTCGGTCGGTTGCGTTATCTCGGGAGAGGTGGCCTTGTCTGCCGCGGCTTTCGCCTCTTCGTATGCCTTGCAGGCGTCGTCATAGGCCGTTTGCGCTTTTTTCAAATTGTCGAGGAGCGCATCTCGCCAGGCTGTGAACCGGTCGATATCGGCTTTATATTTCTCTACAGCACGTTCACAGTCATTAACTCGTCTTTCCTCTCTTCTGAGGCGGTACTGGAACTCGCGGAGCTCCGCTTCGCAAGAGTTTACTTGCGTTTTTGCCGATATCATCTCACTGTGCAACTGCTTTATTTGCTGTTTAACAGTTTCGACAAACTCCTCGTAGCCGAGTGCTTCGAGTGTCTTAAGCATCTCAAGTTTCTTGTCTAATTCTGCCTGGAGCTCGCTTACCCGGTTGATGGCCCCGTCGTATTTGGCTTGGGCTGCATCGATGTCCGCTTGCATGGTGGGAAGGAGTTCCCTCTCTTCGGCGGCTTGCGCCGCCATCTTGTCGCGGAGCTCTTGAAAACGGGCAATGTCATCATTGAATCTCGCAATTTTCTCGGGACTTGCGGCGTTTTTTGCGGCCTCGAGGTTTTTGAGCGCTTCCTGCATGGCTGCATACG
Source organism: Collinsella sp. (assembly GCA_048254795.1). GTDB lineage: Bacteria > Actinomycetota > Coriobacteriia > Coriobacteriales > Coriobacteriaceae > Collinsella. The sequence continues at coordinate 2,760 of DBEZQF010000006.1, forward strand.
CTTTTTCTTTTGCGGCGGCCGCGTCTTCTGTCTGCGGGGCGCCCGAATTGCCGTTGGCGGCGCTCGTCTGCGAAACGGCCGCACCGGTGGGGGAACTGGTTTCTGCCGCGATCGCCGTTGCGGGGGCGATTCCCGCGACAAGTGCTGCGGAAAGGGCGATGCCCACAGTTGCTCGTCTTGCTCTTCTTGCGAGAATGTCGTTCATCTCGGCACCTCATTTCAAGGGTCGGCGACTAACTTGGTAGCACTAATGCAAGTATACCAAGTGGTCGACCCGACACTGGCTGGGTGCGCGCCTCTCCGCTTCTTTGGAAACCGAATCCCATTAGAAATGACGAGTTGTTTACGCTTCTTTTGGGCTCACCGTACTATCATGGTTCGAATTGAATGTGGATGATGATAGGGAGCGCCTATACATGATTGAGCTGCTCAGGCGTTTTGGTGGTAAGTTTCGCCGGTATATGGTGATTGGCCCTGCGTGTAAGCTGATCGAAGTGATCTTTGACCTGCTGACGCCGCTGGTGATTGCCCAGATGATCGATAAGGGTATTGGCGCACACGATGTCAACGCCGTCGTCCACTACGGTATGCTGCTTGGCGCCATGGCTGTGATCGGCATCTCGTTTACGCTCGTCTGCCAAAAGATGGCGGCGCTCACCTCGCAGGGCATGGGCACCGACATTCGTGGCGCGCTCTACCAGCACATCAACAAGCTGAGCTATGCCGAACTCGACCGTTTTGGCACGCCGTCGCTCATCACGCGTATCACCAACGATGTCAACCAGGTGCAGCTTGCCGTGGCGCTGGGCGTGCGCATGCTCATCCGCTGGCCCTTCTTGGCGGTGGGCTCTATGTGCGCGGCCCTTGCCATCGACCTTAAGCTCGGCATGATCTTTTTGATTTGCACGCCCGCCATTGGCCTGGTGTTTTGGTTTGTCATGGCGCGCTGCATTCCGTACTACAAGCAGCTGCAGGCAAAGCTCGACCGCATCGCGCTCATTTGCCGCGAGGGGCTTTCGGGCGCCCGCGTGGTTCGCGCCTTTGTACGCGAAGATCACGAGCGCGAGCGCTTTGCCCAAGCCGCCGATGACCAGGCCAATACCGCCATCGCGGTGGGCAAGCTCTCGTCAATCCTTAATCCCGTCACGTTTTTGGTGATGAACCTGGGCGTGTGCGCCATCCTGTGGGTGGGCGGCATCCAGGTCAACGTGGGCGAGCTTACGCAGGGCCAGGTCATGGCGTTTGTGAACTACATGACGCAGACCCTGACCTCCATCGTGTACGTTGCCAACCTGGTCGTGGTCTTTACCAAGGCGAGCGCCAGTGCGTCACGTATCAACGAGGTGCTCAATTGTGTGCCGAGCATCACCGACGAGGGCAACCAGCCGGTCGCGCTGCCCAAGCCGGGCAATGTCGCTCCCGTTCCTGCGCTGAGCTTGAGCCATGCGAGCTTCTCGTTTGGCGCCGGCGCTGCCAACGCCGTCAACGATGTGACCCTGGAGCTGCCGCTGGGCAAGACGCTCGGCATTATCGGCGGCACGGGCAGCGGTAAGTCGACGCTCGTCTCGCTCATCCCGCGCCTGTACGATGCGAGTACCGGCAGCGTGAGCGTGATGGGCGCCGACGTGCGCACCTGGCCGCTCGACCGGCTGCGCCGTGTGGTCGCGACCGTCCCGCAGCGCGCGTCGCTGGTGAGCGGCACCATCCGCAGCAACCTGACCTGGCGTGACGAGTCGGCGACCGACGAGGAGCTCTGGGCGGCGCTCGACATGGCGCAGGCGAGCGAGTTCGTGCGTAACAAGCCCCAGGGGCTCGATGCCCCGGTCGAGGCGGGCGGCAAGAACTTTAGCGGTGGCCAGCGCCAGCGCCTGACTATCGCGCGTGCCTTGGTTGGTTCGCCTCAGATATTGATCATGGATGACTCCGCGTCGGCGCTCGACTTTAAGACCGACGCGGCGCTTCGCCATGCCATCCACGAGCGCAGCGTGTGTGGCGCTGCTGAGGGCGGGCTGCCGCTGACTACGGTGATCGTAAGCCAGCGCGTTTCGACCGTGCGCGACGCCGACATGATCTGCGTACTCGACCACGGCTCGGTTGCGGGCCTGGGCACGCATGACGAGCTGTATGCAAGCTGCCAGCTCTACCGCGAGATTTGCCAGTCGCAGCTGCGACGCGAGGAGCTCGAGGGCCAGCAGGGGAGCACGACGCCCACGCCCACCCCAAGACCCGCGTCCGCCCCAGGCGCCGTGTGCGCCCCCGCATCCGTCTGCGCAAAGGAGGGCTGCTAAATGAATCCGTACACTTCCTCCGGTTCGGTCGCCACGATGACGGCCAACGTGTCCGGTAACGATAACCTCAACGACCTGGGCGACGGTCCGCGCCAGCCCGGCGATCCCGAGCGCTATCCCGTGGGTGCGGTGACCCGCCGCCTGATGGGCTACGTCCGTCCGCATCGTATCTCGTTTACGGCGTCGTTTGTGAGTGCCGCCGTCTCGGTGGTCCTGCAGCTCTACACACCCATCCTCATTGGCGAGGGCATCGACCTGATCGTTGCCGCGGGCCAGGTGGACTTCGACGCGCTGCTGCCGCTTGTTACCAAACTCGCGCTCGTCGTGGTGGGGGCCGCGGCCTTCCAGTGGCTACAGGGCTATTGCGTTAACCGCCTGTCCTACGAAACGGTGCGCGACATGCGCGTGGAGGCGAGCGATAAGCTCAGCCGTATGCCGCTCAGCTTTATCGACAGCCATGCCCACGGCGACCTTATGAGCCGCGTGGTCAACGACGTCGATCAGGTGGGCGACGGTCTGCTGCAGGGCTTTACGCAGCTCTTCACCGGTGTTATCACCATCGTGGGCACGCTCGCGTTTATGCTCTCCATTAACCTGACCATGACGCTCGTGGTGGTACTCGTCACGCCGCTTTCCATTTTTGCAGCTGGTGCTATTGCCAAGCTTTCCAACAAAAGCTTTACGGCACAGCAGCGTATTCAAGGGCAGCTCGGCGGTCATATCGAGGAGTACGTAGGCGAGCAGAAGCTTGTCGACGCCTTTGCCTATGGCTCGAACGCTCAGCAACGCTTCGATGCCCTCAATGCCGAGCTCTACACCGCGGGCGAGCGCGCGCAGTTTATGGGTTCGCTCTCCAACCCCGGCACGCGCTTTATCAATAACATCATCTATGCCGTGGTCGCTGTGATCGGCTGCGTGGGCGTGATCACGGGCGTGCCCGCGGCGCTTACGGTGGGCGGTGTGCAGATTTTCCTGTCCTATGCCAACCAGTACACCAAGCCGTTCAACGAGGTCACCAACGTCATTACGCAGATCCAGACGGCGTATGCCTCGGCGCGCCGTATGTTTGCGCTGCTCGATGCGCGCGAGCAGGAGCCCGATGCGCCAGATGCCGTGGAACTTGCCGCACCGCAGGGCGAGGTCGCCCTTGAGCATGTGGACTTTAGCTACGTGCCCGACCGCAGGCTGCTGCAGGACATCTGCATCGAGGCTAAGCCCGGCATGCGCTTTGCCCTGGTCGGTCCTACGGGCTGTGGCAAGACGACGCTCATCAATTTGCTACTGCGTTTTTACGATATCGATGCCGGTCGCATTGCGGTCGATGGCCGTTCCTCGCGTGACTACACGCGCGCAAGCCTGCGCCGCGCCTTTGGCATGGTGCTGCAGGACACTTGGCTGTTCGAGGGCACGGTGGCGGACAACATCGCTTACGGTTGCCCAGGAGCTACGCGCGAGCAGGTTGTCGAAGCCGCCAAGCGCGCGCACGCGCACAAGTTTATCGTGCAGTTGCCAGGCGGCTACGATACGGTCATCGGCGAGGACGGCGGCACGTTTAGCCAGGGCCAAAAGCAGCTGCTGTGCATTGCGCGCGTCATGCTCACCGACCCGGCTATCTTGCTGCTGGACGAGGCAACGTCGAGTATCGACACGCGCACCGAGCTGCAGGTGCAGGCGGCATTCGACGAGCTCATGGCCGGTCGCACAAGCTTTGTGGTGGCGCACCGCCTGTCGACGATCCGCAACGCCGACTGCATTCTGGTCATGCGCGACGGCCAGATTATCGAGCGTGGCACGCACGACGAGCTGCTGGCGGCAGATGGCTTCTATGCCGAGCTCTACCGCAGTCAGTTTGCCCAGTGAGCAAGCCCGTGGGGCAAATTAATCAATCGACAGACGGTGGTTTACATCTGTCACGTTAGTACTAAGATATTCATCTAATAAATTGCATTAGTGGCTTTAGTTTTGGGGGAAACGAGGCAACGTGACTATGACGTGCTCTTTGGTGGTTAACAGCAAGAGCGGTAATACCAGGATGGTTTCGGGCGCGATCAAGCGCGCTCTGCAGGCTGCGGGCGTTGAGTTTGTCCATGCCGCGGCGTTGAGCGACGATGCGGATGCAGATCAGGTTGCGCTCGAGGCGCAGGGCGCCTGCGCGGCCGACACGGTGCTCGTCGGTTTTTGGTGCGACAAGGGCGCGTGCACGCCTTCGGTTGCCGCGCTGCTCTCCGCTCTGCACGGCAAGCGCGTTTTCCTCTTTGGTACCTGCGGTTTTGGCGCCGACCAGAGCTATTATCAGCAGATTATCGATCGCGTGACCTCCAATTTGGCTGGGGATGCCGAGCTTGCGGGCTGGGCGATGTGCCAGGGCAAGATGGGTCCCGCGGTCAAGCAGCGCTACGAGGCCATGCTCGAGCAAGATCCCGACAACGCCCGCGCTAAGTTGCTGCTCGATAACTGGGTCGCCGCAAAGGATCACCCCACCAAGGAAGATCTGGACAACATGGCTGCAGCCGCCAAAAAGGCCGTGCTGGGGGAGTAGCTCCCATCGCTGACGGCGGTCGGTCCATCTTTCTAAATGAAACGTCCTCCCGGGCGTCGGGGCACGAAGTTCCCTGCTCTACAGTCCTGCGCAAGACGAAGGCCACATTAAGTGGCCTTCTTTGCGTGCGGAACTCGCGATGAACTTCGTGCCCCGCCGTCCGGGAGGACGCCTCTTTATTGATGGGAGGCCTGATAGGTCGATGGTTCCGTGCCCGGATGCGTCCAAAGTGGGACGGGCTTTCCGGATGGGCAGGCTTTCGAAAAATGCGTCCCGGAATTTGCCTTTGGAATGGGACGTAGTTTCCCGTTGAGGTGCTTTGCGGAAAGTGCATCCCACTCTGGGCGGTCGAAGTGGGACACACTTTCCCAAAGGCGCTCCAACGGGAAATTGCGTC
>DBEZQF010000007.1:0-14215 GCA_048254795.1 Collinsella sp.
GCCATTTTAAGCCTGAGGTGGCGCAGGAGCAGTTCAATCTGCCCAAGGGCGTCTATCCCTATCACATGCTCGTCTGTGGATATCCTGCCGACCACATCGCCGATCCCGAGCATCGCGAGGCCCGTACCATTCCCCTCTCCGACTTCCTCCTCAAGTAGGTTTTGGGACATGCCTTAAAACCTACCCTTGACCGCTCACCCGTTCGCCGAGTTCTGCGCCATTATGTGCAGGGCTCGGTTTTTTATGTTACGCACTCCGGCACAGTCATAAAAAAGGACCCGCAAGCTGCGGGTCCTTTCTAGGCACTAAATTGTAGGCCGAATGTTAGTCCAGGTCGTCGGCAGCAAAGTTGTCGATCGGGGCGAAGGGATCGGCCACGGGGACAACCGGGTCAGCGACGGGCAGCGGCTCGGCGGGAACAGTCACTGCAGGAGAAGCGGCAGAACCGACCGGCGTGGAGGCCATCAGATCGGCCGGGAAGGAATTCTGGGCATCGTCCATGAAGTGCTGGATGAGCTTGAGATACTCTGCCTTGAACTCCTCACGGGAAGCCTTGAGACGATCGATCTCCTCGAGCTCGGCCTGCTTCTCGGTCAGAGCCTGGCGGATAACCTCGCGGGCCTTGGCGTCAGCCTCGTTGCGGATACGCTCAGCGTTCTCGTTGGCATCGTTGACGATGGTCTCAGCGGTCTGCTGGGCAGCGATCAGGGCAGCGGAAATCTGGCGCTCCTGAGCGGAGAAGTCAGGGGCGGGAGCAGCCACGGGGGCGGCAGGAACGGCCTGGGCGGTGGCATCCTGAGCTTGGGCAAGCTGAGCCTGCGCATCGGCAAGCTGCTGCTCGGTAGCAGTCAGGCGACCCTTAAGGTCGACGATCTTAGCGAGCATAGCGTCAACCTCGGAGGACAGCGTCTCCAAGAAGACGTCGACCTCAGCAGGATCGTAGCCACGCTTGGCCTCAGAGAAAGTCTGAGCCTGGATGTCTGCAGGGGTAATAGCCATAACAAGTCTCCTTTTTCATCGCCTCGGCGCTACACGCCCGACGTAAGTTACTAAGTCAGTTCTACACGAGTATACCTATAAGAAGCTGCAGAACCAGCCTCTGCACCAACTGCAACGCAATAATCGCAACGACCGGCGAAAAATCGATACCGCCCATCGGCGGGATGAAACGACGGAACAGGTTGAGCCACGGACCGCACACGCTATCAAGCACCGCGGCAATATCCTGAAGCAAACCACCCTGCTTCATGGGAATCCACGTCATAAAGCAGTAGACGACAATGAGCGTGGAATAGAAGTTGAACAGCGTGTTGACCAGCTGGACGATAGTGTAGATGTTGATGGGAATCTCCTCGTCTTGTCTTTACTTAAGGTAGCCGTCGGCACGAAGCTTCTTGAGATCGGAATCTTTGACCTCGCAACCGGCGGGCAGCACCATGAACACGCGGTCGCCCACCTCCTTGACCGTGGCACCCAGACCGCAGGCAAAGCCGTAAGAGAAGTCCAAAACGCGCTTGGCAACTTCGGTGCGTACGCCCACAAAAATCAGTGCGACAGGCTGCTTGGTGCGAACGCGGCGCACCACGGTCTCCACGTCGTCATAGCTCTCGGGGCGCAGGACATAGGCCGGCAGCTGCGGCGTGGCGTTGATGATATTGCTCGCATAGGCCGAGGCATCGCTCGGTGCAGGTGCGGGTGCAGCGGCGGCACGGGCGCGGGTATTCTCGGCGTAGCTCGACGGCGTGTCATAGGCACCAGGACGATAACCGCTCGCAACACTGTCCTGCGAGCGCGAAGGCGGGTTATACGTCGTGGCATGGCGGGAGTCATCGCCGACCAGCTGACCGGAGCGCGTATACACGGCAACCGACTCAGCTTCACCGCGGCGCGTCTGGCCAAGCAGGCCGTTGCTCGGCTCGTCTTGGGTGTAGAAGCCCTCGCCCGAAGCACCACTGTAGCCGTTGTTCTGATAGCCATCGTCGTAGCCGTCATCGTAGCCGTAGTCGTCGTCCTGGCCATAACCCTGGTCGTAACCCTGCTGGCCGCCCAGGTGCATCTTATTTTTAATCTCGTCAAGGAAGCCCATGGTTGTGTCCTCTCGCGGTTTAGTGCAGGCGCCCCGATAATCAGTGCGCACTTCAGAGCCTTATTTTACTGCAAACTCCGGGCTAAATACTACCCTGCCCAGGCGAACGAGCGTAGAGCCCTCCTCAAGGGCAGACTCAAAGTCCTCGCTCATACCGCAGGAAAGCTCAGGCAGGTTCAAATCGGGATGCGCCGCCTCCAGCTCATCCCTCAGCTCACGAAGCCCCGCAAAGGTGCGGCGTGCCACATCCTTATTCCCCCGGGGCGCCATAGTCATAAGCCCCTGTACGCAAATTCCCTCAAGTTCCGCAAGCTCACCCGCGGCGGCGCGAATCTCATCGGGTGAAAAGCCTCCCTTCGACTCCTCACCACTCACATTGACCTCAATGAGCACACGCTGGGGGCCGACGAGCTCGCCTGCCTCAATCTTGCGAACAGCACGGCTCGAGATCGCCTGCGCCAGATGCAGCGAACCCACCGAGTGAATCAGCTCGGCTGAGCCCAGCACCGCATTGATCTTATTGGTCTGCAGGTTGCCGATCATATCGAAGCGCACCTCGGGCAGCTCCGGATGCTCCGCCAGACCCGTGAGCTTGCGAACCAGCTCCTGCGGGCGGTTCTCGGCAAAATGGCGATACCCCGCCTGGATGGCGGCAACGGTCTCATCGACACCAACGGTCTTGGACACGGCAATGAGGCTCGCGGCGTCGTGGGGACGGCCCGCGCGATCGAGCGCCGCATAAAAACGTTCCAGAATCTGCTCGCGGCGAGCGCGCATCAAGTCCAAATAGTTATCCATTGCCAATCGCCTCCGCTGACAGCCAAACAAGTAGTCCCATGCTAACGCAAGAGCGCGGCCCCGCATGTGCAAGGCCGCGCTCACTTAGGTATTTACAATCTTTCGACGAACGGGGTTACTTACTCCTCGTCGTCCTCGCCATCGTCCTCATCCTCAAGATGATCGAGCAGGTAGCGAAGACCCTCGCTGACCTCGTTAACGGGCACCTTGGCAACGTAGCGCGCGTCGACGGCGGGCCTCATGATAACACCCTCGCCCGAAGGCACGCGCATGCTCTCGAGCTCATCCTCATCAGTGCAGGCGATATCACCGGCAGTCATACGCTGTCCGGTCAACAGGAAGGTCAGACGGCAGGCGGCATCGATGGAAATCGAGGCGATGCGATCGAGATAGCGCGATACCATGATGGCGCGGCGCAGGTCGTCATAGTTGCTGTCGTCGTCCATAAAATCGCCCGTGTCCATGCGGTTAAAGGTGCGGAAGAACTTCTCGTAGGCGGCGTGCACTGGCTCGTCCTCGACGGCCAAGTTGCAGATGATGGACATGTCGTTGGTGACGAGCGCAGAAAGCGAAGAGCCCAGCACCTGGTAGACGGCCTCAGCCTCGGCCTCGACCGTGCCGACAAGCTCCTTGGGCAGCGAGATGTCGGCCTTGATCATATGACGCGTGGCGCGGCAAATCTGGCGAACCTTATCGGTCATGCGCTGCAGGTTAAAGTCGACGTAGATGATCGTCTGCAGCAAGCGGAAGTCGGAGGCGACCGGTGACTGCGTGGCAATCAGGTTGTAGCAGACGGCCTCCAGGTTGGCGCAGCGTGCGTCAATCGAAAGCGTGCGCTTCTTGGTCTTGGTGGCGAGCTTGCGGTCGTCGGTCACATAGGCCTTCACGGCATCGTGGAGGGCCAGATCGACGGCCTCGTAGATGCTCAGCATCTCGTGACGGGCCTCGATGAGCTGACGGGAAAACAGTTTGCGCATGGTTCACTCCAATCAGTTGGGTGCGGTCATGCCGCCCGCACAGTGAATACGCACCGGACCAGATCCGATCGGCTTGGGACTAGTCGCACCGATCAGCCAAAGCGGCCGGTGATATAGTCTTCCGTCCGCGAGTCCACCGGGCTGGTGAAGATCGCGTCGGTTTGACCATACTCGATGAGCGTAGCGGGCTCGCCGGCAACTTCCTGCAAGAAGAATGCGGTGTAGTCGCTAATGCGAGCTGCCTGCTGCATTGAATGCGTGACGATGATGATCGTCATCTCGGGCGCCAGCTCGGCCATCAGATCCTCGACCTTAGAGACGGACGTGGGGTCGATGGCGGAGCAGGGCTCGTCCATCAGAAGGACATCGGGTTGCACCGCAAGCACGCGCGCGATGCACAGACGCTGCTGCTGACCGCCCGAGAGCGCCAAACCATCCTTGTTGAGCTGATTGGATACCTCTTTCCAGAGGTTGGCGCGCTTGAGCGATTCTTCCACGATGTCATCGAGGTCACTTTTGCTAGTCACGCCCTGCAGACGAGGGCCAAAGGCGACATTCTCGTAGATGGATTTAGGAAACGGGTTGGGCTGCTGAAAGATCATGCCCACGCGACGACGGAGATCGACCGGGTCGACACCCTCGGCATAGATATCGTTGCCGTCGAGCGTCATGGTGCCCTCGACGCGCGTGCCCTCGATCAGGTCATTCATGCGGTTGATGCAGCGCAAAAACGTCGACTTGCCGCAGCCCGAAGGGCCAATGAAGGAGGTGATGGCGTTTTTGGCGATGTTGAGGTCAAGCCCCGTCAGCGCATGAAAGTCACCGTACCAAAAGTTGAAATCCTTGGCCGTAATGGCCGCTTGCTCCAACGCGGGAGCGGACTGATAAACGGACATGGGACTCCTTAACTAGCGACGCTTACGCGACAGGAAGCGCGCAAACAGGTTGAAGGTCAGAATGATCACCATCAGCAAGAGCGCGGTGCCGTAGGCTGCGTTCATGTTGATGCCGTCGTTGGCAAGCAGGTACAGGTGAACCGTCATGGGGCGGCCGGAATCGAGCGGCGAAATAGGCAGGTTGATGGCCTGGCCCATGGTGTAGAGCACCACCGCGGTCTCGCCAATGGCACGGCCGATGGCGAGGACGATGCCCGTGGCAATACGGCCAAAGGCAGAAGGAAGCACGATCTTGGAGACGACCTGCCACTTGGTGGCGCCCAGGCCGTACGCGCCCCAACGGATATAGCGCGGAACGGCGCGAATGGCCTCTTCGGTGGTGCGCATGACGATGGGGAGCATCAAGAGCGCGAGTGCCAGAGCGGCAGAGACCATCGAAAGGCCCAGGCCCATAGCCTCGACAAACAAGGCGTAGCCAAACAGGCCCATAACGATGGAGGGCACCGAGGCCAAAGCGTCAGCAGCGTAGCGAATGAGCTCGACGACCTTGCCCTGCTTGGCGTACTCGGCCAGATAGACGGCTGCCAGCACAGCGATCGGCGTGCAGATAAGCATGGCGAGCGCCGTCACGTAGACGGTCGAGACGATCGTGGGCCAAATTCCGCCCTCGGCGTTGACGCCCTGGGGCCAACCGAAGATAAAGTCGAGCGAGATGTGTGGCAGGCCGTTGATGACCACGTAGGCGATGATAGCGACCAGCACCAGCGTGGTGATGTAGGCAGCGGCACGAAACACGCCAAGCATGATCTTGTTGGACAGGTCCTTGTTGATGCGGCCCTTCTTGCCGTGGGAAAGGGCACGCTTGATGCGCTCGCGCGACGAGGTCGTATCGACCGTCGTGTCAACGGAATCGGACATAGCCTACCCCCTCTTCTTCTTGGAAATCAGACGGACGATGCCCACCAGCGTGGCGGAGATGATAAACAGGACCACACCCATGCCGAACAGCGCCGAGCGGTGCAGACCCGAGGAATAGCTCATGTCGAGCGCAATCTGGCTCGTGAGCGTCGAGATGGGGCTCGCAATGCTGTCGGGAATAACCGGGGCGTTACCTACGACCATGAGCACGGCCATGGTCTCGCCGATGGCACGGCCCATACCCAGCACGATGGCATCAACGATACCCAGCTTCGCGGCAGGTAGCACGACCTTATAGATGGTCTGCCACTTGGTGGCGCCCATGGCATACGATGCCTCGCGAATGCCCATGGGAATGGAATTGAGAGCATCGATGGTGAGCGTGGTGATGGTAGGGACGATCATGATGGCGAGCACAAACCACGCCGTCAGCGCACCAAAACCAAGGCCGCCGGTCAGTTGTGCGATAAACGGGCGGATGATGATCATGCCAAAGAAGCCGTAGATGATGGAGGGTATGCCCGCCAGCAGGTCAACGGCGGGGCTGATGAGCTTGCGCACGCGCTTGCTGGCAATCTCGACCAGGTAAACGGCCGTACCCACGCCCAGCGGCACGCCCATGGCGAGCGCACCGACGGTCACCAGACCCGAGCCGGCAAGCAGCGACAAGATGCCGTAGTGGCCCTCGGAAGGCGCCCACGTAAAGCTAAAGAAGTCCGCCAGACCGATGTCAGTAAAGACGGGCAGCGCCGAGTACGTGGTAAAGACAAAAATCAGGATGACGGTAACGACCGCCAAGAACGCGCAGGCAAAGAAGATCCACTGCAGCGCCTTCTCCTTGATATAGGTACTGCGCGATACGAGCGCCAGCTCGCGCTTCTTGGGTGCCTGAGCATTCTGCTCAGTCTGGGAGTTTTCCTGTGCTTCCATGCTACTCACTCCCCTTCTCGTCGTTGGTGACGGGAATAAAGCCCGCCTCGCGAATCTGCTTGTCCATCTTTTCGGACGTCACGTAGTCGATGTAATCCTGCGCCTGCTGCGAAGGCGCACCCTTCACAAAGAAGTAAAGGTCGCGCGAGATGGGATAGCCGCCACTCGCGACCGTCTTCTCGGACGCCTCAACATGATTGACCGAGACAGCCTTGACCGAGGTCTTGGCGTTGAGGCTATCGACGAAGCCCAGCGAAATGTAGCCGATGGCCCCACGCGAACGAGATACCACGTCGCGCACCTGGCCCGTACCCGAAAGAACAGCCGAGCGGCGATCGAACGGCGTGCCATCCATCACGATGGTACGGAAGGCCTCGCGCGTACCGGACGCCTCGTCTCGGTTGATGACCTGAATCCTCAGGTCCTCGCCACCGACCTCTTTCCAATTGGTAATCTTGCCGGCGTAGATATCGCGGAGCTGCTCGGTCGAGAGGTTATCGACGGGGTTGTCGTCGTTCACGATGACCGCAATACCGTCGTGGGCAATGACGATGGGAGTCAGGCCCAGATCCTGTTCGTCGGCATTGAGTCCACGGGAGGAGCTGGCGATATCGGCCGTGCCGGCGCTGACGGCCTCGATCCCAGCGGAAGAACCCAAACCGGAAACGAGCACGTCGATGCCGGTCTCCTCCTTAAAGCCCTCGGCCGCAATCTCGGCGATAGGAAGGCAGGTCGTGGAGCCGGCCACGGTAATGGAAGAGGTAGAAGATCCCGAAGAACAGGCACACAGCGTAAGCGTAAACACAGCGGCGCTCAGGACCGATACGATCTTTCTCATAGCATCATGCCGATCGCAGCATGGCGCCCACAGGTGCCGTCCTCGTTACGGTAGGAATAAAAGCGGTCGTTCTGACGCACGGTCGAAAGCTGGGTATCCACGATATTATCCGCGTCGACACCGACATCTACCAGCGCCTCGCGAATGGCAGCGGAAAGATCAAGCATGCGAGAGGTATTCGCATCGATGCAAGAGAACTCGGCGGCAAAGCGATCCATGAGTTCCTGGGATACCTCATATTCGTCACCCAAGATATGGGGGCCGATATAGGCGGAAACGTCGCTCGCATCGCAACCGGCAGCATCGCAAAGCGCCTGGCACGCCTTGGCGGAAATACGTGCAATCGTGCCCTTCCAACCGGAGTGCACCACGGCAAATCCGCCGGGGGCCACCAGCACCACGGGAACACAGTCGGCAAAGCAGAGCAGCACGGGCACGTTATGCGCCGTGCAGACGATGGCATCACAGCCCTCGGCAATCTGCTCGCGAACGTCCTCAAGGTCATCGGCGCCGTTCGAGGTCACCGCAACGATATGATCACCATGGACCTGATTGGGAACGAGCAGGTTGTGCTCGCACTCGGCGGCACCCATAGCCTCGAGCGCACGACGACGATTTTCTTGAACAGCAAAGGGGTCATCGCCAACATGCGAGCCCAAGTTGAGTGAGGAGTACGCATCTTCGGAAACGCCACCGGCGCGCTCGGTGAAGGCAAAGCGAACATCGGATGTCGCGCCCTCCACCAACGTAACTCCATCATGGTCGACACGCGAAACTTTGTCCGCACGTGCTGCCATACTAAAGCCTCCTAATAACACAAGTACCGCGGCATCGCCGCTACAGCCCGCGTTTATACGGCTGTCATACTTCTCTAAAAGGATACCTGCTGCGCTGGAGGCAATCGTAAAGGGAACGTAAAGAGATTGGAGGTTCTAGTTTACAAAGTCGAAATAAAAAGGGCGCGTCCATACGGACACGCCCCTGTGCACAACAATGCAAAGAACGACTTAGAAGCTACCGCGCTTCAGGAAGTCGGGAAGCTCGAACTGATCGTTGCCGAAGTTAGGAAGCTCGGTGCCACCGACGTTGCGGGTCGGAGCGGCCTGAGCCGGGCTCGTGGCAGGAGCGGTGCGCTGCGGCTCAGCGGAGGCAGCGGCCTTGCTCTGAGACTGCTGAGCAGCAAAGAGCTCGTCCTGACGGTTGACGTTGGAGTCGGAGAAGCCCGTAGCGATGACGGTGATACGCACCTGATCGCCCAGGGACTCGTCGACAACGGTACCGAAGATGATGTTGGCCTCGGGGTCGACGGCGTTGGCGACAACGTCGGCGGCGTCGCTGATCTCCTGGATGCCCAGGTCCTTGGAACCGGCGATGGAGAGCAGCACGCGCGTGGCGCCATCGATGGAGCTCTCGAGCAGCGGGCTGGAGATGGCCTGCTGGGCAGCGTCGACGGCACGGGTGTCCCCAGAAGAGGTACCGATACCCATCATGGCGGTACCGGCCTGCTTCATGATGGTCTTAACATCGGCGAAGTCCAGGTTGATGATACCGGGGACGGTGATGAGGTCGGTGATGCCCTGGGTGCCCTGGGAAAGGACGCCATCGGCAATCGCGAAGGCCTCGAGCATGGTGGTCTTCTTCTCGGCGATGTCGAGCAGCTTATCGTTAGGGATGACGATCATGGTGTCGACGCAATCGGAGAGGGTCTTAATGCCCTCCTCGGCGCTCTTCTTGCGCTTGCGGCCCTCGAAGGTGAAGGGCTTGGTCACGACGGCGACGGTCAGCGCACCGACCTCGTTCATCGCGATATCGGCAACGATGGGAGCAGCGCCGGTACCGGTGCCACCGCCCTCGCCGCAGGTGATGAACACCATGTCGGCGCCAGCGAGCGCCTCGGCAATGTCGTCGCGGGACTCATCGGCAGCCTTGCGGCCAACCTCGGGGTTGGCGCCGGCGCCCAGGCCGCGGGTAAGGTCGGTGCCGATGTGCACCTTGATATCGGCATCAGAGATCGCGAGTGCCTGAGCATCGGTGTTGATGGCAACAAACTCGACGCCGCGGATGCCCTCTTCGATCATTCGATTGACCGCGTTGGTACCGCCGCCGCCGACGCCGACCACCTTAATGACGGCAAGGTAGTTGTTGATCTCTGTCTCGTGCATGTCGGTCCTCCGAACAAAGGTTATAGCCATAGCATGGGTCGACCCCTGCGCACATTAACCTTCAGGTTGAAAGTAAATGCAAAGGTAAACCGTATTATGTTTGCACATTATGAACGTATCAGTCAAATAATTGACCGTGAAAACCAAACAAACCAGATAAACGGCGTGGTATGGCCCCTCAACAAAGCATCAACCAGCGCTACGAGGTCGGAGCGTTCCTAAATGTATAGTTACCCGGAGAGCGCACATTGATATACGTTACGCCCTCTACCTGCGAAAGCAGCTTGGTGACTACGCGCTCCTTCTTGACGATATCGTTCGAATCGCCCAGCGACACCTCAATGCCGTTATTGAGGTTTGCCGAGATGGCTTCGACCGAAGGCGTGGAAATATCCTTGACTTGTCCCAAGAACTCGCTCGAAAAACCACGCACATAATCCAAGCCAGCCTTAACGGCCTTGGAGCTCACTGCCTGGCCGGAAACCGGAGCGACATCCGCCGAGACATCAGTCAACAACACCGCGCCATAGTGCTTAGCGAGCGCCAGCGCGGCATCGATTCCGGTCAAGGTATTTGAGCCCTGCCCTGTCGTGATGACGTTGCCTTGGTCGTCCACTTCGACCGACGTCGACAGTGGGGCGATCCAGGTGTCATCATCCCCGATGGCCCAGGCAAGGTCATCGGAACTGATATAGGCAATTGCGATGACCTTGCGCTCCATCGGCGTAATGATGAGCGTATGCGGGAACTGACGCTGGACATCCACGCCCGAGACCCACGGATTCTGCTTGAGGTCCTCGGTAATCTGGTCGGGATCGACGTTAAAAAGCGACGTTCCCTCGGGCAAATCGATCAGCTGGATAGCATCGTGCTTCGTCACATGCTCGCTGCCTTGAATCTGAATATCAGTGGCGGTAAACAATCCAGAGTTGATCACCACGATGGCAACGACGACGAGCACGGCCAAGGCGGCCAGAACGCCGCCCACGATTTTGCCTTTGCCTGCAACGACAGAAGCGGCGTCTGATGTTTTATTTACCATCGCCCCAAGTGAAGACAACGGGTTGACGCCTTTTTTACCCGAAGGCTTCTTGGCGGTAGCCGGCACCGATGTCAGCGAGCGCGGTTTCGATGCGCCCAGCGTGCGACCTGGACGCGGCGCTTTAGTTCCCGTCGAGGGCTTAGGAGTTGCCATGGGACGGGCGGGTTTGGCGCCCATAACAGGCTTTGACGTCACCGAGGGACGCGAGGACTTTTTTGCGGCCGGACGATTACCGAGCTGCGAGCCGACAACCGGACGACTGGTCTGTCGAGCATGCCCGACAGACTTAGAGTGCGCGACGGTATTGCGTTGAGGTTTGGCAGGCGCGCCGGAACGCCCTCCGGCGCGGCGGAAGGTGGGTTTCGATGCTCTAGAAGCCGAGGAATTTAACTTCCGGTCTGAGCTCGATGCCATACGCCTCCCTCACCTTTCCGTGCACATGTCTGATAACCGCGGCAACGTCATCGGCCGAGGCAGTTCCGTTATTAACGATAAAATTAGCGTGAACGGGCGAAACTTCCGCGCCGCCAATCGAAAAACCCTTTAATCCACAATCCTCGATAAGCTTGCCCACACTCGCATCGGGCGGGTTGCGAAAGACCGACCCGCAGGATGCGCGACCCATGGGCTGCGTACGCTTGCGCCTCGTCAGGTACCGCTCCATGCGCTCGCGAATGTCGGCCTTGGGCGCCGGTTTAAGCTTGAGCACGCACTCGAGGATAATCTCATTGCGGGGAAGGCTACATTCGCGGTAGCCCCAAGTGATCTCGGACCCCGCATAATGCTTGATACCGGATGCCGGGTCAAACGTTACGACATCCTCAACCAGCGAGCCAATCCACTCGGTCCGTGTGCCGGCATTCATAGATATCGCACCGCCAACCGAGCCAGGGATGCCAACGGCAAACTCAAGGCCCGAGAGGCTACGCGACAGGGCATCGTTGACCAGGCGCGCAAACATCACGCCCGCACCGACCGTCAGCGTACAACCGTCATCGGCAACAACCGTGCGCTGAAACTCACGTCCGAGCGAAATGACGGCGCCGCGATAACCGCCATCGGCAACCAGCAGATTGGAGCCCTTGCCGATGATGACCCACGGCACCTGCTCGCGATCGAGCACCGCCACGGCGCGGCGGAGGGCATGATAGCTATGGCACGTCACAAAGAGGTCGGCCTTGCCGCCGATACGATAGCTCGTATGACGCGCAAGGCGCTCGTCCTCGATCACATCCGTGTCGATCATGCCCGAGAGCGCCATGACGGCGTTAAACAGACCCATTAGACTTAAGCGTCTTTCTTGGCAGTCAAATACTCGATAAACTCGGGGCCGACGGTCGTAACGTCACCGGCACCCATAGTGAGCAGCAAGTCGCCCTCGCCCACCATCTGCTCGAGCTCCTGATTGAGCTCAAAACGGCTGGAGCAGTACACGACCTCCTTGCCAGGATGCTTGGCGCGCACGGTATCGGCGAGCATCTTAGAGGTAACACCCGGAATGGGCATCTCGCCAGCCGAGAACACATCAATCAGCAGCAGTTTATCGGCATTGGCAAATGCATCGGCAAAGTCGTCGCACAGGGCCTGCAGGCGCGAATAGCGGTGCGGCTGGAACACGACGTCGACGTGCTTGTAGCCCAGCGACGAAGCGGCAGCAAGCGTCGCCTTGATCTCGGTGGGGTGATGGCCGTAATCATCGACCACGGTGATGCCATCGATATCGCCCACGTGGGTAAAGCGACGACGGACGCCCTCAAAGCTCGAAAGCGCCTTGGCGGCGGCGTCGATGTCAAGGCCCAGGACATGGGCGACGGTGAGCACCGCCGTGGCGTTGAGCATGTTGTGGCGACCGGGATTACTCTTGATCTCCACAGCGTGCTCAGTGCCGTCCTCAAAGCGAACGATAAAGTCGCTCTGGATGCCCTTGACATCCGGGTGCATGCAGACGATGTCGTTGCTCTCGGCAAAGCCGTAGGAAAGCACGTGACGGCCCGTCGACTTGGCGAGCTCGACCAGATGCGGGTCCTCACCGCAGACGATGACGGTGCCGTCCTCGCCCACCAGGCTCATGAATTTGGCGAAAGTCGCCTCGATCTCCTCGATACCCGAGTAGTGATCGAGGTGGTCGGCCTCGACGTTGGTCACAATGACCACGTTGGGGTTCAGGAACAGGAAGGAACTGTCGGACTCGTCGGCCTCGGCGACAAAGTAGTCGCCCGAGCCGTTCTTGCCGTTCGTGTCATAGCCCTCGACGATGCCACCGATCAGGAAGCTCGGATCCAGACCCATGCGGTCGAGCATGGTGGCGCACATCGAAGACGTGGTGGTCTTGCCATGCGTGCCAGCAACAGCGACGGTGGTGTAGCCGTGGCCCAAAGCAGAGAGCATCTTGGCACGGGGCCACACGGGAATACCAAGCTCGCGAGCGCGCACGAGTTCAGGGTTGGACTCCGGAATAGCGGTGGAGACAACAACCACGTCGGGCTTGACCTCGTCGATCGTGGCGGCCTCATGGCCCACATGCACCTTCACACCAGCGCGGGTAAGCTGGCGGATATAACGTGACGTCTTAAGGTCGGAGCCGGTAACGGCATAACCGCGCTCGTGCAGAACGAGGGCGATGCCGCTCATGCCGGCGCCGCCGATACCGATAAAGTGGGCGCTCTTAAACTCGGGCGCGGAGGTTGCAGTCTGGGAATCAGCCATGTGCTCGTGTACTCCTTGCGTAAACACTGCCTGTAACCCGTTAACTGTACCGCACCTACCGCATCAGCGCGAGGGCGACCGACGATATCCCGTCTAACTAACGCAAACCCTCTACCGCATCCGCCAGAAGAGCGGCGGCCCTATCCTGAGCCAGACCACGTGCCGCCTGACGCATGGCGTCGCGCGCCGCCGCGTCATCGACCAAGTGCAGCAGCTCATCGGCAAAGGCAGAACCGTCGATATCGGCATCGGCGCAGAGCACACCGGCCCCGGCGTCGACCAGATAACGGGCATTGGTGGTTTGGTGGTCGGCCGTCGCATGCGGATACGGCACGAGCACCGAGGGCACGGCGAGCGCAGCGATCTCGGCCACGCTCGATGCGCCCGAACGCGAGAGCACCAAATCGGCAGCAGCCAGCATATCGCCCATGTTGTCGATGTAAGGCTGGACGCGGTAACGCTTCGCCTCCTCGGGCGTCAGCGCCAAAGCGCGCTCGGTCTCCTCAAAGCCGTCGGCACCCGTCGAATGCAACACATAGAGGTTCTTGCGCGAAAGCAGCTCGTTTTTGAGCGAAACCACGCGCTCGTTGAGGTGTTGGGCGCCAAGTGAACCGCCAAAGACGAGCAGCAGCGTAGCGTCCTCGGGAACGCCAAGTGCCTTGCGGCCGCGAGCGCGATCGCCCTCGATCACCGAGCGACGTACGGGGTTGCCGGTCATGAGCACGTGGTCAGGGTCACCTTCGCGCTCAAAGACCGAACGCGCTGCCGGCACCGAGATGCACACGCGGGCGGCGTGGGAGTTCATCATCTTGTTGGCCAGGCCCGGAACAGAGTTCTGCTCATGCAGCAGATACGGAACGCC
>DBEZQF010000008.1:0-1611 GCA_048254795.1 Collinsella sp.
CTTGCCACCTTGGAGCGCACCTGGATGCAGGTAAAGCCGGCGTCGAGCGCCTGGGCCACCACATCGCCCACGGGGCGCCCGAGCGTGTTTTCGGGGCCGAGTACCAGATAGGCCGAGATATCAAGGTTGTCGCGGATGCTCATCGTGCTTCCTCCTGCTTTTTGATCTGCGCTTCCATGCGCTCGAGCTTGCCGGTCATGGTGTCGGTAAATCCGGGCCGAATATCGGCTTTGAGCACGACTTCGGTGCGGATGCCCTTGCTCGCCAACACAAAGGTTGCGTCGCGCACGACCTGCATGACCTCGTCCCAGTCGCCCTCGATCTCGGTGAACATCGAGGTGGTGCGGTTGGGAAGGCCGCTCTCGCGAATGACGCGCACGACCTCGGCGACCTCGGCGGACAGCTCATCGCCGGTGCCGCATGGGGCGATGGCCACGGCGACGAGTGTGTTCATGCCGGTATTGGTTGTGGGCTCGGACATGGCTTATGCCTCCTCGAGGTCGAGTCGGTTATCGGCGATGTCCTGGGCGGTCGCGCGGTAGAGCTCGTCGATAAAGGCGACCTTAAAGCTTGCCGGGGCATCGGCGACGGCGGCGGCACGCGTGCCGGCAACGTTGTAGACGGCGGTGCCGCAGACGGCTGCCGTAAACGGGTCGGCGGCGCAGGCGTACACGGCCAGCACGCCGCCCTGCGAGCAGCCGCAGCCGGTGATCTTGGACATGAGCGGGCTGCCGCCGTGGGACTTGGCCACGGTCGTGCCGTCGGTAATCAGGTCGACTTCGCCCGAGACGACCACGGCGCCGCCGGTGTAGCGGGCGAGCGCCACGGCGGCATCGCGGGCGGCGTCGACCGTGTCGGTGGTATCGACGCCGCGTACGCGGCTCAGATCGGCCGCCTCGCCCTCAAGACCCCACAGGCCGGCGAGCGCAATGATCTCGGAGGCATTGCCGCGCACGATGGCGGGCTTGTACTGCTTGAGCTCGTTTACCAGCTGGGTGCGCAGGCTACCGATGCCCAGGCCCACCGGATCGAGCACCCAGGGCTTGCCGGCGTCGTGTGCCGCCTTGGCCGCTCGGGGAATCGTCTGCTCGTAGATGGGGAAGAGCGTGCCCATATTGAGATAGATGGCGCCGCCGGCAACGAGTGCCTCGCCTTCGTCGGGCAGATAGACCATGGCGGCCGATCCGCCCACGGCGAGCTGTGCGTTGGCGACAAAGTCGATCGTCACCGTGTTGGTGATGGAGCCGGCCATCGGATTGGTGGCGCGAATCTCCTCCACGGCCTTGACCATATGCTGCTTAAGCTGTTCCGAATCAATCACTGCACATGCCTCCTTGGCATAGAAAAGGGGCGCTGTGCATAGACAGCGCCCCTGTAAAGGCGGCATGCTCCCTACGCCAGCATTAACTGACAGGTTCAAAGGATTGGGCCCCATGCCCTCTCAGCCTTGTGGTTTGCACCGCCGGCACTCCCGCATCGAATCTGTTGTTCCCTATACTAGCGCACCTGCCAAAAAGGGACAGGTTTATTTTGGCAGGTCGTTACAATAGGTAGGACCGATACGAATGGGGGCCTTATGATTAAACTTGTGCTGACCGATATGGACGATAC
>DBEZQF010000009.1:0-1065 GCA_048254795.1 Collinsella sp.
CTGGTTCGCCACGGTCGTTACCCTGCTTCCCGGTCTCGCCCTCGCTTTTGGTGGCTATGCCAACATCTGGCCGCTCTTTGGTGCTTCCAACCAGCTGCTCGGCGGCATGACCATGATCACCCTCGCCGTGTTCTGCAAGTGCACCGGCCGCAAGGGTTGGATGCTCTACGTGCCCGTCGTCTTCCTGCTCTGCTGCACCTTCACCTCGCTGGTCCAGAGCGCCATGGGCTGCATGGCCGCTGTCCAGGCTTACGGCTTCTTCGGCACCATCCCGGCTACCGCCACCACGGCCGCCGTCTCCGTCGCCGCCACCAAGGGCCTGCAGCTCGTCTTCGCCGTCCTGCTGATGGTCCTGGGCCTCATTGTCGCCGTCAACTGCCTCAAGGAGTTCTTCGGCAAGGAGGCTGGCTCCATGCCTGACGAGGAGCCCGAGTGGTCCGAGATGGGCAAGGCCGAGTACGGCCGCGCCGCTGCCGCCGAGGCTCCCGCTGACGCCGAGGCCGCCAAGGCCTAGTCAGCTTGATGGACTAACCGTTCCATCCATATGACTCGGAAAGACCGGGTCCGCAACGACGCGGACTCGGTCTTTTTTTTCATGCGAAAGCGGGTGACGCTCGAGTGTTCTCGCAGATGTTTTGCGTGGATAAGGGCGTGCGTTGTACCATATAGACGTATATGTGTACATATGAAAGGGGCCCCGTGGCCAAGACGGTATATTCCGATAATCAAAACAATGTCGATGCTTTGGCTGAGCGCCTGAGCAGCCAGACGTCGCTTTCTGCTGAGCGCGCCAAGCTGGTTGCCTACGACCTGCTCTGCCGCAAGGCGCTCAAGATTAAGTCGAGCGCGCTGGCGCAGATTTTCCGCTCCGTCGATAAGGAGTGCGACACCAAGGCGATGCGCGATGAGCTTATCGCGGCAAAGATCGTGACCAAGATCGAGGGTAGCGGCATTAACGGGCGCCCGGCGTTCTATACCATCAATGCCGAGATCCGCGATGCCCAGGAGCAGCCTGCCGAGTCCGTCGAGGATTTTGTCGTCGAGGATTCCGCTGACGTGCCTGCT
>DBEZQF010000010.1:0-3725 GCA_048254795.1 Collinsella sp.
GTAAAAACCATCGGTGACCGTTACGATCTCGAGGACTGCGAGACGACCGAGCTCCCTGACACCTGTGAGCTCTCGTGCTGGATTTCGCGCGGAAAACCCGAGCTGTTGGGAATCATCAACAAGGGCATCATCAATGCCGGAGAATCGCTCTCCGCAAGCAATTTCTCCTCCACGTCGTACACGGCCCAGGAATCCAACACGCTTCAATTCCTTTACCGCAACCGCACCGCCATTGCAGCTACCCTCATCGGTATGTTGTCGGTCGGCATCGTCCTGCTCATCTGGGCGCTCGTACGCGCTCGAACCGAGCGCAAAAAAGCCGATGCCGCCAACGCCGCTAAGACGGCATTCCTCACGCGCATGAGCCACGACATCCGTACGCCGCTCAACGGTATCCTGGGCCTTATCGAGATCGAGGAATTGAAGGAAGGCGATATGCAAGTCGCCCGCGAGAGCCGTGCCAAGGCGCGCGTTGCCGCCAATCACCTGCTCTCGCTGATCAACGACATCCTCGAGATGGGCAAAATCGAAGACCGCAAGCTAACACTGGAGCATGCGCCTTTTAACCTCAAAGAGCTCTGTGACGATACGCTAGTGCTGTGCAAGCTCCGCGCGTCCAGTAACGGCATCACAATGCAGGACAATAGTCTGCCGTACGCCACGGGGCCATACATGATCGGCAGTCCCACCCATATCCGACAGATCATGATCAACCTGTTAGACAACAGCATTAAGTACAACAAGCACGGCGGCTCCGTCACCTTTAGCTCAAAGACCAAGCCACTCGATAACGGGCGCGCGCTCTTTTGCTTTAGCGTTTCGGATACCGGCATTGGCATGGCTCCCGAGTTTTTAAAGCATATCTATGAGCCGTTTGCCCAAGAAGGTGACGATGCGCGCAGCAAGTTCCAAGGAACCGGCATGGGCATGCCAATCGTCAAGTCGCTTATTGAACTGATGGGCGGCACCATCGAAATCACCAGCGAACTCCATGTGGGCACCACGTTCTACGTGGAAATTCCGCTCGATATCGACAAGAACCCCCGGGTGCGGACGGATACGGTCGAGAAGGCGCTCGACTGCTCGCTTGCCAACATGAACGTGCTGCTCGCCGAAGACAACGAATTGAATGCCGAGATTGCCCAGGCGCTGCTAGAATCCGAGGGCGTCGTGGTCACCCGCGCCGTCAACGGCAACGAAGTCGTCGATCTGTACCTGTCTCATCCCGCCGGCAGCTTCGATGCGATCCTGATGGACATTATGATGCCGGACATGGACGGTTACGAGGCAACCCGCGCGATTCGTCTGAGCGAGAAGGTCGATGCAGCCGATATCCCCATCATCGCGCTCACCGCCAATGCCTTTGCCGAAGACGCCAAGGCGGCACACGACGCCGGCATGAACGCCCATCTGTCCAAACCGCTCGACTTTAACAAGCTCAAAAACATACTCGCCCGCATCAAGAAAAACGGATCCGTTTCGCTATAGTTTGTGCTCAACCACCACGCACGACCAGAAAGGAAGCCAACGATGTTTAGGCCCTTACGTCGAAAGAAACGCGCCATCACTGACGAGGAAGCGCGCGAACTGCTCGCTACCTGCAAGCGCGGCGTCTTTGCCGTCAACGGCGACGATGGCTACCCGTACGCCATTCCCGTCAACTACTTCTTTGACGCCGAGCACGACAAGATTTATTTCCATGGCGCCAAAGCCGGCCACAAGGTCGACGCACTCAAGCGCGATGACAAGGTCTGCTTTACCGTTTACGGCAACGAGTGGCACAAGGACGGTGACTGGGCTCCCTACGTTATGAGTACCGTGGTCTTTGGCCGCTGTCGCCTGGCGAACGACACTCCCGCGTTTATCGAAGACAAAGTCCGCCAGCTCGCCCTTAAGTACTACCCTTCCGCCGAGGAAGTCGAAGAGGAAATCGCCAAGGACATTAAGGGCGTCCAGCTCTACGAGATTACGATTGAGCATCTCTGCGGCAAGCAGATTCAGGAAAAGTAAGCCCCTCAGCAGGCCTCATCAATAACAATATGGCCTGGTTCCAACCCACCTTGGAACCAGGCCATATGCTTATAGAGCGTCGGCGGCTATGTGCGCAAGCGCCTCAATGAGCTCCTGCGAGCTCACGGGTTTACTCAGGTGCGCGTTCATGCCCGCCTCACGCGAAAGCCTGCGGTCGTCGGCAAAGGCGTTGGCGCTCACGGCGATAATCGGCGTGGTCGCGGCATCCTCGCGATCGAGTGCTCGAATCTGACGTGTGGCCTCAAGGCCATCGATGCCCGGCATCATGATGTCCATCAACACCACGTCGTACTCGTGCGGCACGCTCGCGGCAAACATCTCGACGGCAGACTCACCATCCCTAGCGTGTGTCACGACGGCACCGGCACGGCTGAGCGTAAACTGCGCGATCTCGGCATTCAGATCGTTATCCTCTACGAGCAAAACGCGCAAGCCCTGGAGTGCATCGCCGTCTCCCGCGTCCACGCGCACAGCCTGAGGAATCTCGGAGCGCTTGCATTTCTCGAACGGCAGGCGGATGGTAAACGTCGTCCCCTGCCCCAAGACGCTCGTAAAACTCATGGTTCCGCCCATAAGCTCGACCAACTGTTTTGCGATAGGCGCGCCCAGGCCAGTTCCCGATGAAGCGCCTTCCACCTGTTGCCCCTCACGGCAAAACGGCTCGTAGAGGCGCTGTTGGAACTCCTCGCTCATGCCAATACCGTTGTCGGCGATCGTGTATTCATAGACGGGGACGCCATCCGCTGGCTCCACCTCGCGGCACACCAGGCGAACATAGCCGCCCTGGCGGTTGTACTTGACGGCATTGCCGGCAATATTGAGCAACAAGCGCTTGAGGTGCGTCACGCTCACCCGCGCATAGGGATGATTAAGCGTCTGCTGGTCGCAGATAATTGTCACCAGACGCTCCTCGGCCTGGCGCTCCAGAATATCGCGCACCTCGTGGTTGAGGGTCACCAAGTTTGTGGGAACAAGCTCCAGATCGATTTGCCCGCTCTCCAGGCGACTCATATCCAGGGCCTCGTTGGCAAGGTCGAGCAGCAGTCCCGATGCCGTCCAGATCTTTGAGCGGCACTCAGTCTGCTTTTGCAGATCGTCCGCATTGGCATCGCCAACCTCGACCATGCCGCGAATGCCGTTGATGGGCGTGCGCAGATCGTGGCTCATGCGACGCAAAAACTCCGTCTTTGCCGAGTTGGCAGACGAGGCCTCACGCGCCGCCTTTGCCAGCTTGTCGCCATAGTCGCGCTCCTGCTGCAGCAAGTCCGTCAAACGTCGACGATCAGCGCGGCGACGCACCGTCACAACAACGGCTATAACACCGCCGTAGAGCACCAGCACGCCGGCGGCAACAGCCGCGGCGACCTCAAAGTAGCGCTGCGCCGAGGCATAGGTGTACACATAGAATTTGTGCGCTTTTCCAAATGTGCCCAAATACCACTCGCCGTCGGCGTTAACCAATCTGACCTTACCAGCCAGGCATCGATCCTTAATACCGTCGACAATAAAGACATCCGTCGCAGGCAGATCGAACACGCCCAATACGGTGGGTTCAACGGCATTGGTCGCAACGACCTTGCCGTCGCTTTCGATCACGATATTGCCGCTATCGATGGTTTCATAGCCATCAAGCAAGCTCTGCAGTTTGAGTGTATTGCTTGCAACCGCTTTCGCGCTCTGATGCCTTACCGCGA
>DBEZQF010000011.1:0-18949 GCA_048254795.1 Collinsella sp.
AAGATCGAGGGTAGCGGCATTAACGGGCGCCCGGCGTTCTATACCATCAATGCCGAGATCCGCGATGCCCAGGAGCAGCCTGCCGAGTCCGTCGAGGATTTTGTCGTCGAGGATTCCGCTGACGTGCCTGCTGTGGAAGAAGCTGCTCCGCGTGAGCATGTCGATACCGATGAGTTGCTCGATGAGAACGTCGTGCGCGCCTTTACGGCCAAGGCAGGACGCGGCGGTTTTGGCGGGGGCGGCAAGCGCGATGCTCAGCGCCGTGCCCAGCAGGAGCGCTTCCGTCGCGCCGTTGCTCAAAAAGGTGAGACGGATGCCGAGGTTGTTGAGACCGAGGTTGCTGTCGAGTCGCAGAAGCCCGCGAAGGAGCAAAAGCCCGTGGAGGCCCAAGAGCCCAAGCGTCGTCGCGGTGCTCACTTTAAGGCTGCAGCGCAGGATGCCGCGTGTGAGGTTGAAGAGTCTTCTGAGGTTGCAGACGATGTTGAGGAGTCTGCCAAGAGGGCTCCGGGTTCGTGTCGTCCCGGCCGCGGTTTTGCGGGACGCGCGTATCCCGTAAGGCGTCAGGAGAAGAGCGAGCCGGCTTCGACCACTCAGGACGAGAAGGCCGTTGAGCCGGCGGCTCGCGAACAGAAGCCTGTTGAGCCGCAGCTTGAGGTTGATGCCGAGGCCAAGGGCCAGCAGCCTACTGATGAGCAGACGGAGCAGGGCGTGTCGAGCAAGCCTCGCCGCCGTCGCCATCGTGGGGGCCGCAGTTCCCATGCCGAGACTGCGGCCGAGAAGACCACGCCGCAGGACGAGGATGCGAAGGTCGAGGTTTCTTCGGGGCAGCCTAAGCGCCAGCCAGCGAAGGAGAGTAAGTCCGATCGTCCGCAGAAGCAGGCGCCTATGCCGAAGCGCGAGCGCAATTCCCAAGGCGATTCTAAGCGCAAGTCTCAGAAGAAGTCGGAGTCTACCGCAGCAGATACCGCTGCCCAGCAGCCCAAGTCGGCAGTCCACGGCGAGGTCTCGGCGTTTGCCCTTGCCCGCGTTTTAGGCAGGCAGCTGCTCAAAGTTGTCCCTCCGCCTACGGCGCTCTCTCAGATCAAGGAGCAGCAGACACAGATCGTAAAGGTCGAGGGCAAGGACGGCAAAAAGGCTCCGCAGCGCACTCAGCACAACGAGATGTCCAACCGCAAGATTGCCGAGGAAATCGCAATCATCCAGGCTTGGATCGAGCAGAACCGAGGTGCCGATACGCCGGTTGCCTCGCGCCGCCAGCGTGCCTACCAGATCTTTAACGACGAGAAGGCTTTTGACGGCAAGCACGGTGAGCGCTTGATCAGGCGTATGACCGAAAAGGGCATCAGCATGCAGGCGATCAAGGTCGCCCCCAATCGCCCCGTGCACTTTACGGGCTTTTTTACGCTGGGAGCCGACAAGCCGTTCATTATGGTCGAGAACCTGGACACCTACGACGAGATCGTCAAGCTGCTGCGTGGCCGCAAGCACGCCAAGCTCTTTGGCATCAAGGTGGGCGGCGTGATTTTTGGCGGCGGATGCAAGGCGAGCGTTTCGCACGCACTGGATGATTATCTGGCCGAGATCGGCTATCGCTTTAACTATGTCTACTACGTGGGCGACATCGACCGAGAGGGTGCGCGCATTGTCGAGCAGGCCCGTAATGCCAATGTGGTTGAGATTCGCTTGCATGCCGGCATGTACCGTGCCATGCTCGCCGAGCATAAGCGTCGCGTGAAGGCCGGCGGCGAGTGCGAGCCCGCGGCTGCCAACCAGGGCGTGCCGCAGAACCTGGCGGCGACGATCAAGGATCTGCCCATGGTTACGCGCGTGCAGTTCCGCAACGTGCTACGTGAAGGCGGGCGCATTCCGCAGGAGATCCTGATGACCGCAGACTATCGGGATGGCGACTCGGGAAGCTTCGACCGCATGCTGAACAATTAGCTCCGCCGTTCTACCGAACGGCGGTCTTCTTGACGCTGCGAGGGGCCCTGGCACGGCAATCTGACGTTCAACTTCGGCGGCGCGACCAGAAGGTCAGCGCCGCCTTGTTTCACGTCACCTTGCCATACCAGGGCCCCTCTCGCTGTCACGTCCAAAACATCGAGGTTAAGTGGCCTCCTGTTCGTGCGGAACTCGCGACAAACTTAATGCCCGGCCCGTCGGGGCCACACGCCATTTTGTAGATGACGGCTCGCTTTTCGGAACGGGGCTGATATTTTCTTGATGTTAGGCGCTCTTGGTCCTAATGGGCTTGGGGCGCCTTCGCGTTTCCTCGGCTTCGCACCCTTGCGGGTTCGAATCCCTCCGCTTGCCCACAAGAAAGCGCCCTGGGCCGTTATGGGCTCAGGGCGCTCAATTTTAATGGCTGGGACGGAGGGACTCGAACCCCCAACAGCCGGCACCAAAAACCGGAGTTCTACCGTTGAACTACGTCCCAATGTGTGGCGTTGCCCAAAAGCAACTCGTTTAGTTTACCTAATCTGCGAGGGCATCGCAAACGCCATCGAGCAGGCGTACGGCGAGTGTCTGCGCGTCGCTGGCCGTGAAGGTGCCGTTGTAGCGCGTCATGCCCGTGAGCTCAATGCGAATGCGAGCCGGCTTCTGCTGCGCGGCGACATTGGCGGTGCGGATGCGCTGGGCCAGGTTGTGGCACTCGGCGAGGGCGATCGTGGCGCGCGGCGCTGCATCTGCGGGCAGCTCATCGCTTGCGATCTCGAGCACCAGGTCAACGTCGGTTGGGACCTCGGAGTCGCAGAGCATCATGCCGCTGTTGTCGGTCGTTGCCGTGGCGATATTCCACATGCGCGACGCAACGCTGCGTGCGATGGGGTCCTCGCCGATAACGGCAATCTGGAAGCGCTCGAGCACGTTGGCGGCGCGAGCAAAACCGATACGGGACTCGGCTTCGGTGACCGAGGGCTTGCCCTCCCACACATGGTGCAGGCGGTTGATGTAGGCGTAGGTGTCCTGGAAGGCCATGCCGTCGGCAAACAGGCCGACATTTTCCTGGAACTGCTGCAGGGCGGCCTCGGTATGCGGACCAAAGTAGCCGTCGTCTTCGCCACAGGCAAAGCCCAAAACGTTGAGAGCGCGCTGCAGGGCCTGCACATCGGCGCCATGGAAATTGGGCATGCGCAGATAGAGAGTGCGGTCGCCCAGCTTATACGAAGCGTCTACAAGGGCGCTCCAGCAGGGGATATCGACGGCATGACCGGCAGCAAGGCCGCTGTCGAGCCTGAAGGTGCTGACGGCCTGCTCAGTGGTGGCTCCAAAGTACTTGTCGGTGACTTCGGCGGCATCAATCGTGTAGCCGAGCTGCAGGAGACGAGACTGCACGTCTTCGACGGCTGCTCCTTGCATGCCCGTTGTAATAGGTTCCATGAACGAACCCCTTTCGGCGTACCATTCGTACTATTTGAGCGTCTGTCGGATAGACAACGCAAAGGGATGCATAAACATTCACTCAACAGTGTAGCAAGTTGTGCCTAAATACGCTGCTGACAGGTTTTATAACCCCCGTTAGTTAAGGCGCTCCACAAAGAAATCTGCCATGGAGAGGAACAGCTCGCGTGCGTGCGGATCAAGCTCAACGTTCTCGATGGCCGCTTTGGCCTTAGCGGTCAGGTCGAGCGCGTAAGTGTGGGCGTAATCGATGGAGCCGGTCTCCTGGAAGATCTCCACGGCGCGTGCGAGCTGCGCGGGATCATCGGTGCCCGAGGAAAGAATCGCCTCGACCTCGTCGTGGTGGCGCTCATCAGAGAGGGCGTGTACGGCGACAAGCGTGCGCTTGCCCTCGGTGATGTCGGTGCGGAAGTCCTTGTTGGCGGCTTCCTTAGTGCCGACAAGGTTGAGCAGGTCGTCCTGAATCTGAAAGGCAAGGCCCGTGTGCAGGCCAAAGGCGCGCAGCGCTTCGATTTGCTCATCGCTGCCGCCGCCGATAATGGCTCCGGCGGCAAGCGGCGTGGCTCCGCTGTAAAACGCGGTCTTGTGCGTCGCCATGTCCAGGTAGTCATCAACCGAGATATCAAAGCGCCCGTCACGGACCCAACCCAGGTCGAGCGCTTGACCCTCGATGGTGCGGACGATCATCTCGGTAAGCTCGTGGAGCACACGCAGCTTCACGTCGGACTCCAGCGTGGGGTCGTCGAGAACCGTCTTGGTGACCATGGTGAGCGCCAGGTCGCCACAATTGATGGCAAGGCCCGTGCCCTCGGTAAGGTGCATGCAGGGTTTGCCTCGACGAAGCTGTCCGTTGTCGGCGATGTCGTCGTGGATCAGCGCGCCCGACTGGAAATGCTCGATAGCTGCCGCGGCGCTGCGGGCGCTCTCAAAGCTACCGCCCACTGCGGTTGCGGCGAGCATGCAGATAAGCGGGCGGTGGCGCTTGCCGGCGTTGGCCGTAAAAGCCGAGAGTGGCGCGTACAGGTAGCGCTCGATATCGGCAGAGGTCGCCTGTCCGTCAAAGAACGTGGCCAGATAGTCGTTAATCTGGTCAAAGTGCTGGGCTAAAAAGCTGGTAAACGGACTGGACACGGGTTCTCGCATTCTTTCTGAGGTTGCATTGGTGCAATATGCAGACAACATATTGCCACATCAGGGCGTTTGGCGCGGCAGTTTTGGCGATTTAGGACAACGGGCGTGCGTTTGATGGAGCGCGCCTAAATCAGCCTAAAATGCTCGAGCGCCGCAACGACACCGTCATGATCGACGGTGTCGGTCACGTAATCGGCCTTATCCTTGAGATAGTCCGGTGCGTTGCCCATCGCAATGCCGACATCGACGGCGTTCATCAGCGAGACGTCATTGCTGGCGTCGCCAATGCCGTATACGGTTCCGTGGTGGGGGTCGAGGGCGTCGAGTACAGACTGGATGCCCCCGCGCTTCGTGCATTCGCGGGGCGAGATTTCGGTTACCTCGAGTTCGAGCTCATTAAAGCACAGCAGCGGCTCAAGTGCCTTATCTTGAGCGATGTGGTTGGCGAGCGATGTAGACATCAAGATCTTGTAGACACTGTAATGTTGCAGCTGCGTGACTGCGTCGCCCAGGGTGCGCGCGTATCCGGGAGCATCGGGCGCATCGGCACTCATGCGCACGACGCCGTTGAGGCCCTCAAAGCGGATGACCTCGCCCGATTGCTCAAGGTAGGGGGCAAGACGCTGCAGCATACTGGGCGTCATCGACAGATCGCGAATTGCGTGTCCGTTGATCTCGGCGTAACCGCCCGCAAGACAGACGATGCCGGTCCAAGGCAGCTCAAGAAGTTTGGGGTGGATGCAGCTCAGGGTGCGTCCCGTGCAGATAAAGGCCATGTTGCCGTTGGCGACAAACTCGCGGATTGCCTGCGAAACCGCCTCGTTGGGATAGGGGGAGAGGTCCCGCTCGTCTTCGGGAAGGTCTTGGGCGAGCCTGGGGTCTTGCCAGGCGAGCGTTCCGTCGATATCGAAGAAGCAAATAGCGCCGCGCTTATGGGCTGCGCTGGCGGCAGGGGAGGCCGAGGTGGTGGGCACAAATTCCGGCTCGAGGCCCATGATCTGGTCAAAATGCTCTTTAACGCGGGGAACGGAGATGCCGATGACCACCTGGGCGGTCTTGCCCGTAATGATGAGGCCCTTGGCGCCCACCGCGACAAACGACGCGTTATCTGCAACGATGGAAGGGTCTGCGACCTCGACGCGCAGGCGCGTGGCGCAGTTGGTTGCGCCCACGATATTGCCAACGCCACCTAAAAGCTGAATTACCCGCTCAGCGAGGACGTGATCTTGATCGGATCGACTATCGACCTCGTCATTGGGGGATTGCTCTTTGGCAAAGTCGCTTCCCGTTAAACAATCGATTGCCGCGCGATTGGCAACATGATCCTCGCGGCCCGGTGTCTTAAGGTCATAGACCAAGATGAGTGCTCGAAAACTAACAAAAAAGATGAGGCTAAAGGCAAGGCCGATACCGAGCGCCAAAAGATAGGTACCGGCATGCGTGCGCATGAGCGGAATAAAGTTGAAGGCTGCCATCTCCATCAGGCCGCCCGAGAAGATGCCGACGATGCCAAAGAGATTCATGGTTGTGGCAAGGCAAGACGATAAGACGGCGTAGAGCAAAAAGAGCCCGGGGTGGGTGAACATAAAGAGAAACTCGAGTGGCTCGGTAACGCCGCAAACCACCGAGGCGATGATGGCGGGAGCAAGGATGACCCTGAGGCCGGCACGGCGCTCGGGTTTTGCGGTGGAGTAGAACGCAGCTGCGATGGCAGGAAGGCCAAAGAGCTTGACCCAGCCGGTGGCGGTAAAACCGGCCCACGGCGCAAGTTCATTAAGGGGGCGCGTGCTATGGGAGAGGATGGGGAGCAAACTGCTCCACGTGGCGTAGATGCCGTCGTTAATGACCAGGTTGTCGTAGTAGATCGGCATGTAGAGCAGGTGGTGCAGGCCAAAGGGCTCGAGTGCTCGTTCTAAAAAGACAAAGATGCCCACGCCAAAGGGACCGACGCCTGCAAGCGCGTGACGCAGCGTATCGGTTACATCGTATACGTAGGGCACGATGGCGGCCGAGATAGCGGCAAGGGCAAACACGGCAAAAAAGCTGATGAGGTAGACCAGCGAGGAGCCCGAGAAGGTGCCGAGCCAATCGGGAATTTTGGCATCGTAGAAGCGGTCATGGATGGCGACGACGGTTGCCGATACCGCCAGCGGGCCGATAATGCCGGTGTCGAGCGTCTTGATGCCGTCGATGACGGTGATACCGCTGGCGGAGGTCAAAGATGACGGGTACTCAAGTCCAAGGTTGTCTCCGCTCAGCTTAATGATCTCGCTCAAAAAGAAGCAGTAGGCAAAATAGGCGACGAGAGCCTCGAGGCAGCAACGAGCCGGTTGTTTTTGGGCAAGACCGATGGGCAGCGCTACGGCAAAAAGGAGCGGGAGGCGTTTAAAGACCGTCCACGAGCCGCGCTGGATGATAGCCCAGAAAACGTACCAAGGGGTTCCGTATACGGCGAGATCGCCGACGATGTCCGCAGTCGTTGCGAGAGCGGAGACGCCGACCATGAGGCCTGATATAGAAAACAGCATGGCGGGCGCGAACATTGCCCCGCCAAAGCGTTGGATTTTTTGCAGCATGTTCTGCCTTCCGAATATCGAGGCGCGTTGCGCGTGGGGAAACGTTTAAACAATGGATTCATTGTAGAGGACCAGACGATTGTCGTACCGGCAGTTTTGAGCGAAACCGATTTGGGCATGACAGAAACCGTCAACGGTTAAATCCTGTCGCTTTACCGATATTCGGTTTAAACAACTTTAAGAAATGCTATCGTGCCTAGCCGGAAATGAATAATGTAGAGGTGAAACAATGCCAAAAGCGATATACGAAGGAATCTACCGAGAAATACGCTCGCGCATCATTAATGGGACCTATGCGTTTCAGGAGATGCTGCCAACCGAAGCCGAGCTGACCGCGGAATTTGGCTGCACGCGCAATACCGTCCGTCGCGCCTTGGGTATGCTGGCCGACGGGATGTTTGTGCAGCCTATACACGGCAAGGGCGTGCGCGTTATTTGGCTTAAGGGCGAAACCGACATGTTGGGCGCACTCGAAGAGGTTGAGTCGTTTGGCGAGTTTGCAAAGCGCAACAATGCCGTTGCATCGACGGACGTTAAGTCTTTCGAACATCTGGTTTGCACCGAGCAACTCTCTCGTCACCTGGGCTTTAAGGTGGGCGAGGAGTTGATTCGCGTAGTGCGTGTCCGAAGCCTCAACGGCAACGCGCGCCAAGTGGACCATGGCTATTTTTTGGCGTCGATCGCCAAGGGCCTGACTCCCGAGATCGCGGCAGATTCTATTTACGGCTATCTGGAGCACAAGCGCGGTGTCAAAGTGATGGCGAGCCGTCGTACGGTGAGTGTCGAGCTCGCCAACGATGAGGACTGCAGCTATCTTGACCTCGGCAAATATAACTGCGTTGCCGTCATGGAGAGTCAGTCGTACACCTCGGATGGCATCTTGTTTGAGGTGACGCACACTCGCACACACCCCGAGATCTTCCATTACCGCGTCAATTCCAAGCGATAGCCGGCTAGCTCGCAGCCTGACGAGACTCATGGCCTCAAAGAGAAAACGCCCGGTCAAACCGACGGTACATCGGCTTGACCGGGCGTTTTCTCTGCATTCGATAACAAATAATTGTTTATACAAAACTTGTCAAGTATCAAGTTGAAATTACCGTTCACCGAAGTTTTTCTACCGCTCTAGTAATACTTGTTCAAACAACTAGCCAAATAGCGTATCGTTCAAATCAGCAAAAGGGGCAAAGTCCCCGAGCCAATCTCCGAAGGCGGCGGCAAAGGGTGCCGCCACGGTGTGAAAGGGTGGATTGTAATGAAGAACGAAATGAGCAGAAGGCAGTTCCTGGGCTTTGCTGGTTCCGCGGCTGCAGTTCTTGGTCTGGGCCTCGTGGGTTGCGGTGGTTCTGCCGGCTCCGGCTCCTCCGCTTCTGGTGACGCTGCCGAGGTCTACTTCCTCCAATTCAAGCCCGAGGTCGACAAGGAGTGGAAGGAGATCGCCAAGGCCTATAAGAAGGAGAAGGGCGTCGAGGTCAAGATCGTGACCGCCGCTTCCAACACCTACGAGGAGAAGCTTAAGTCCGAGATGTCCAAGAGCTCCGCTCCGACCCTGTTCCAGGTCAACGGCCCCACCGGTCTTAAGAACTGGAAGGATTACTGCGCCGACCTGTCCGATACCAAGCTCCGCGGTGAGCTCATTGATGACTCCCTGGCTCTGCAGTCCGACGGCAAGGATGTGTGCATCGACTGGGTTCAGGAGAGCTTCGGCATTATTTACAACAAGCAGCTGCTCGAGAAGGCTGGCTACAAGGCCGAGGACATCAACTCCTTCGACAAGCTGAAGGCTTGTGCCGATGACATCCAGGCCCGCAAGGACGAGCTTGGTGTCGAGGGTGCCTTCACTTCCGCCGGCATGGACGACTCCTCTAGCTGGCGCTACACCACCCACCTTGCCAACATGCCGCTCTACTACGAGTTTGAGAAGGAGCACAACCAGGAGGACGACGAGATCAAGGGTGAGTTCCTCGACAACTACAAGCAGATCTTCGACCTGTACATCACCGACTCCACCTGCGATCCTTCGCAGCTTGCTTCCAAGACCGGCGACGACGCCACCAACGAGTTCGCAACCGGCAAGGCCGTCTTCTACCAGAACGGCTCTTGGGCCTACTCTGACCTCGTCAAGGCCGGCATGACCGACGATCAGATTGGCATGATGCCGATCTACATCGGTGTTGACGGCGAGGAGAACCAGGGCCTGTGCTCCGGCGGCGAGAACTACTGGTGCGTCAGTTCCCAGGCTTCCGAGGATGCCCAGAAGGCCACCGAGGACTTCATGTATTGGTGCGTCACCGCTGACACCCCGACCAGCATCATCGCCGACAAGATGGGTCTGACCGCTCCGTTCAAGAGCGCCAAGGAGACCACCAACGTCTTCTCGCAGCAGGCCGTTGCCATGGCCAAGGACGGCAAGAAGACCGTCGCTTGGGACTTCGTCTACATTCCCTCCGAGGAGTGGAAGAAGAACCTCAAGCAGGCTCTGATTGCCTACGCTGCCGATAACAGCAAGTGGGACGGCGTCAAGAACGCCTTCGTCGATGGCTGGAAGACCGAGAAGGCCGCTTCCGAGTAAGCAGTTGCTGCCCAAGCTATCTGATTAGCGACAGGGGGCGGGCAGACGTTGGTTTGCCCGCCCCCTGCATATTGAAAGGACCCTTTTATGGGCAAAGCACTCAAGCGCTGGTGGCCGCTCTTTATGCTGCCCACGTGCCTGGCGTTTATGATCGGGTTCGTGATCCCTTTTATCCAGGGCTTCTATCTCTCGTTCTGCCAGTTTATTATCATTAGTAACGCGCACTTTGTCGGTATCGAGAACTACGTGCGTGCGCTGTCCGATCCGCAGTTCTCCACGTCGTTCTTCTTTACCGTGGCGTTTGCCTTCCTGTCGACGGTGCTCATCAACGTGATCGCCCTGGCCATTGCGCAGGCGCTCACCCGCAAGGCGCTCAAAGGCACCAACATCTTCCGTACGATCTTCTTTATGCCTAACCTGATCGGCGGCATCGTGCTGGGCTACATTTGGCAGATTCTGATCAACTGCCTGCTCTCCAACGTGGGCGCCCAGCTCATCGCTCTTAACTCTGCTGCTGGCTTCTGGGGCCTTATCATCCTGACCCTGTGGCAGCAGGTCGGCTACATGATGATCATCTACATCGCTGGTCTGCAGTCCATTCCGTCCGACTACATCGAGGCCGCCAAGGTCGACGGCGCTACGGCATGGCAGACGTTTTGGAAGGTTAAGATCCCTAACCTGATGCCGACCATCACCATCTGCCTGTTCCTGTCCATCACCAACGGCTTTAAGCTGTTCGACCAGAACCTCGCCCTTACCGGCGGCGCCCCCGCGCACTCCACCGAGATGCTCGCCCTGAACATCTACAACACGTTCTATTCGCGTGCCGGTATCGCATGGCAGGGCATTGGTCAGGCCAAGGCGGTTATCTTCTGCATCCTGGTCGTGGCCATCTCCATGATTCAGCTTAAGGCCACGAGGTCCAAGGAGGTGCAGCAGTAATGAAACGCGATAAGGTTATCAACCGCGCGCTCTCGATTTTCTTTACGATTCTGTCGCTCGCGTGGATCTACCCCGTGTTCATGATTGCGCTCAATTCCTTTAAAAAGGCGACCGCAATCAGCACCACCACGGCATTCGATCTGCTCACGCCCGAGACGTTCAACGGCCTCGCAAACTACATGCACGCCCTTAACGAGCAGGGCTTTGCCTCGGCATTTATGTACTCGCTCATCATCACGGTCACGTCGGTCGTGCTGATCTTGGTGTGCTGCTCCATGTGCGCTTGGTACGTGGTTCGTGTCAACAACAAGATCTCGAACTTCTTCTATTACCTGTTCGTGTTCTCGATGGTCGTGCCGTTCCAGATGCTCATGTTCACGCTGTCCAATTTGGCGGACCGCATCGGCTTCAACACGCCGTTCAACATCTGCTTTATCTACCTCGGCTTTGGCGCGGGCCTGGCGGTCTTTATGTTCGCCGGTTTTGTAAAGAACATCCCGCTCGAGATCGAGGAGGCGGCCATGATTGATGGCTGCAACCCGGTCCAGGTGTTCTTTAAGATCGTCCTTCCCATCATGAAGCCCACCTATCTTTCGGTCGGCATCCTCGAGACCATGTGGGTCTGGAACGACTATCTGCTGCCCTACCTTACGCTCGACTCCACCAAGTACAAGACCATTCCTATCTTGATCCAGTACTTCCGCGGCGGCTACGGCCACGTCGAGCTCGGCCCCATGATGGCCTGCATCATGATGGTCGTTATCCCCATCGTTATCATGTACATCCTCTGTCAGAAGTACATCATCGACGGCGTGGTGGCAGGTGCCGTCAAGGGCTAATGCCGTAACTGTTTTGCAAGTTTCTGCGGCGCCCCTCAGCGCGGCGCCGCATATCGAAAGGTAGAGACATGGCCGAGATCGTTCTCAAACATGTTCAGAAGGTGTATCCCAACAACGAGTCAAAAAAGAAGGGCTTCTTTGGCAAAAAGAAGAAGACCGAGGAGAAGAAGCACAACCTCAAGGTTACCGAGGACGGTGTGCTCGCTGTAGAGGACTTCAACCTCACCGTTCACGACCAGGAGTTCGTCGTCCTCGTTGGCCCCTCTGGCTGCGGTAAGTCCACGACGATGCGCATGGTCGCCGGCCTGGAGGACATTACCTCGGGCGATGTGCTCATCGACGGCAAGCGTGTCAACGACGTGGCGCCCAAGGACCGCGACATCGCCATGGTGTTCCAGAGCTACGCTCTGTACCCCAATATGACGGTGTACGAGAACATGGCATTTACGCTCGAGCTCAAGAAGGTTCCCAAGGACGAGATCGACCGCAAGGTTCGCTCTGCTGCCGAGATTCTGGGCATTACCGAGTACCTCGACCGTAAGCCCAAGGCACTCTCCGGCGGCCAGCGCCAGCGTGTCGCTATCGGCCGCGCCATCGTGCGTGACCCCAAGGTCTTCCTGATGGACGAGCCGCTGTCCAACCTGGACGCCAAGCTTCGTAACCAGATGCGTGCCGAGCTCATTAAGCTGCGCCACGAGATCAAGGGTACGTTCATTTATGTTACTCACGACCAGACCGAGGCCATGACCCTTGGCGACCGTATCGTGGTCATGAAGGACGGCGTCGTCCAGCAGATCGCCACGCCGCAGGAGGTCTTCAACCATCCCGCGAACATCTTCGTCGCCGGCTTCATCGGCGTGCCGCAGATGAACTTCTTCGATGCCCAGCTGGTGCGCTCGGGCAACGGCTTTACCGTCAAGACCGAGGATATGAACGTGGCACTCGCCCCCGAGACTTGCGCTCAACTTGCCCTCAACTGGGACGGCGGCGACGTGAAGGAGATTACGGCCGGCGTGCGTCCCGAGCAGATCCTGCTTGCTGACAAAGGCGAGGAGGGCGCGCTCCAGGGTACCGTCGAGGTGACCGAGCTCATGGGCTCGACCGAGCATGTCCACGTGACCGCTCCCGACGGCCAGTTTGTTCTGATTATCCCCGTCGTCGACCTCGAGGCCAAGGGCGCGCTCAAGGCTGGCGACACCATCTGGTTCAAGTTCGAGAAGAACGCGACCCACCTCTTCGATAAGGTCTCTGGCAAGAACCTTATCTAGGCCCGGTGCATCCAGGCCCTCCCTTTGGGCGACTGCGGTATTGCCATCCTTTTGCCGCGGTCACATATAAGGCTCCCCTCCCGTCCACTGGGCGAGAGGGGAGCCTTTCTTTGTGTTGGGATTGTCTGACCGGTCGTTTGTCTCGATCTGTAACGGGTAGGGCCGATTTCGGACGTTAGATGTTACAGATTGAGATAAACCCAAGGGGAGGGGCCGGTATGTCTCAATCTGTAACAGCTGGGACCGTTTTTACCGAGTAGTTGTTACAGATCGAGATTGTTTGGCCGAGTTGGGTCGCAGGGTAACGTGCGGGCACAAAAAACGGAGCCGTGTTGCCACGACTCCGTTTCTCAAGAGGATGGGTAAGGGAAGCGAAATTAGCTCAGGTGCCAAATCTCGTCGTTGTACTGGGAGATCGTGCGGTCAGACGAGAAGGTGCCGGCGTTGGCGATATTGATGAGCGTCTTGCGCATCCAGGCGTCCTGGTCCTCGTAGTCGGCCAACACGCGCTCCTTGGTCTGGATGTACTCCTCGATGTCGAGCAGGGCCATAAACCAGTCCTTGCCCTTAATGTCATCGTGCAGGCGCTGCAGGCGCTCGACGTTGCCGGTCGCCATAAAGGCCGGGTTGGTGATGAAGTCCACCAGCAGTTTAATGCCGGGCTTGCGGTAGAGCACACCGGCGTCATAGGTGCCGTCGGCATAGAGCTGCTCGACCTGTTTGGACGAGGCACCAAAGGTATAGATATTCTCGTCGCCCACGAGCTCGGCAATCTCCACGTTGGCGCCGTCGAGCGTGCACAGGGTTAGGGCGCCGTTGAGCATGAACTTCATGTTGGAGGTGCCGCTCGCCTCCTTGGAGGCCAGGCTGATCTGCTCGGAGATATCAGCGGCGGGGATCACGCGCTCGGCGGCGGTGACGTTGTAGTTCTCGATCATGACGACCTGCAGGTAGGGAGCCACGTCGGGGTCGTTTGCAATCCACTGCGACAGCGTCAAGATCAGATGGATGATGTCCTGCGCGATAGTGTAGGCAGGCGCCGCCTTGCCGCCAAAGATGATGGTGACGGGGTGCTTAGGTCTGTTGCCGTTCTTGATATCGAGGTACTTCCAGATGATGTAGAGCGCGAGCATCTGCTGACGCTTGTACTCGTGGATGCGCTTGACCTGGACGTCGATGATGGCGTTGGAGGGAATGGTCACGCCCTGCTCGAGCGCCATGAACTGGCGCATGATGGCCTTGGCTTCGACCTTGGTGGCGGCCAGGCGCTCAAGAACGTCCTTGTCGTCGGCGAACTTGGCGAGTTTGCTCAGATCGCCGGTGCTGCGCCAGTCGGTGCCGATCACATCGTCGAGCAGGCTGGCGAGCGCGGGGTTGGCCCCATGGATCCAGCGGCGGAAGGTGATGCCGTTGGTCTTGTTGGAGAACTTCTTGGGATAGATCTCGTAGAACGGATGAAGCTCGGTGTCCTCCAGGATCTTGGTGTGGAGGGCGGCTACGCCGTTGATGGAGAAGCCAAAGTGGATGTCCATGTGGGCCATGTGGACGGTGTCGTGCTCGTCGATGATGGCGACGCGCGGGTCATCGTGCTCGGCCTTCGCGATCTCATCGAGCTTGACGATAATGTCGGCGATGGCAGGGGAGACCTTCTGCAGGCTGGCGAGCGGCCACTTCTCGAGCGCCTCGGCAAGAATCGTGTGGTTAGTGTAGGCGACCATGGAGCGTACGATGGTCACGGCCTCGTCAAACTCGATGTCATGCTCGGTGGTGAGCAAGCGAATGAGCTCGGGGATGACCATGGTGGGGTGCGTGTCGTTAATTTGGACCACGGCGTAGTCGGCCAGATCGTGCAGGTTGCTGCCGCGCTCGACGGCCTCGTCGATCAGGAGCTGGGCGGCGTTGCTCACCATGAAGTACTCCTGATAGATGCGAAGTAGGCGGCCCTGCTCGTCGGAATCGTCGGGGTAGAGGAACAAGGTGAGGTTCTTGGCGATCTCGGTCTTGTCGAAGTCGATGGAGCTGCCGGGGACCAGGCCGTCGTCGACGCTTGCCAGGTCGAACAGGCGCAGGCGGTTCTTGGTGGGCTGGCCGTAACCGGGCACATCGATGTTGACGAGCTTGGAAGTAACGGCAAAATCGCCGAACTCGACGGTGTAGGAGCGGTCATCGTCGACTAGGATGTCCTGCTCACCGAGCCACTCGTCGGGGACGGCCTTCTGCTGGTTGTCGACAAAGCGCTGACGGAACAGACCGTAGTGATAGTTGAGGCCCACGCCATCGCCGGTCAAGCCCAGCGTGGCGATGGAATCCAGGAAGCATGCGGCCAAGCGGCCCAGGCCGCCGTTGCCGAGTGACGGCTCGACCTCGAATTCCTCGATCTTGTTGAGGTCGTGACCTGCGGCGGTGAGCTGGTCCTTAACCTCGTCGTAGATGCCGAGGTCGATCATGTTGTTGATGAGCAGCTTGCCGATCAAAAATTCGGCGGAAATGTAATAGAGCTTTTTCTTGCCGTTGTTGAGCGGGCAGGCGGCGGAGCGCTCCTGCACGAGTTTGACCAGCAGCTTGTAAATGCGACGGTCGTCGAGCTGCTCGAGCGAGGTGCCAAAAGACTGCTCGGCGAGTTCCATGAGGTTAATTTGGGGCATGTTTTCTCCTGTGATGGGTTGTTTCATGTCTGCAATTCATAAGAAGCCCGCGCGAGGGGATTGGGGTGGCCTCGCGCGGGAAAAGCAAGCGCGTCCGCACGGTGGGGAGGGGTCGGGCGCGGTAGCTCCTATTGAGGAAGCTCGATTTCGGCTTCCGACGGGATGCGGAAGTAGGTCTCGGTCCAGTCGGTGAGTTTGTGCTCGAGCTCGCGGGTGATGGCGCCGTCGAGTATGCGCCAGGTCCAGTTGCCGCCCAGCGTGGCAGGGGTGTTGATGCGCGCCTCGTTGCCCAAGTTGAGCAGGTCCTGCATGGTGTAGATGCACGTGTCGCTCACGCTGGCGGCGATGGTGCGGTTGAGTGCATCTGCCATGGGTTCGCCGGCCTGCTGATGGGTGTACAGGGCTGCCTGCTCGCGCTGACGGGGGGTGGCCGTTCCCTCAAACCAACCGCGCGCCGTCTCGTTGTCGTGGGTGCCCACGTAGGCGACGGTGTTGGCGATGTAGTTATGCGGCAGGTAGTACGAGTTGGTGCCCTCAAAGGCAAACTGCAGGATCTTCATGCCGGGGAAGCCCGAGTTGTCGCGCATGTCGATGACGCCGGGGGTGAGGAAGCCCAGGTCCTCGGCGATGATGGGCAGCGTGCCGAGCTTTTCCTCGAGCGTCTTGAAGAACTTGAGGCCGGGACCCTGCGTCCACGAACCGTAGGACGAATCGGGCGAGGAGAACGGCACCTCCCAATAGGCCTCGAAGCCGCGGAAGTGATCCAGGCGGATGACGTCGTACATGTCGAGGGCGGCGCGAATGCGGCCCTCCCACCAGGAAAAGCCGTCGGACTCCATGGCGTCCCAGTCGTAGATGGGGTTGCCCCAGTACTGGCCGGTGGCCGAGAACTGGTCGGGCGGCGTGCCGGCGACGCTCACGGGATTGCCGGCAGCGTCGATCTTAAAGAGCTCAGGCGTCGCCCACATCTCGACGGAGTCACGCGAGACATAGATGGGCAGGTCGCCGATGATGAGAATGTCGCGCTCGTTGGCATAGGCCTTGAGGCGGCTCCACTGGCGATCGAAGAAGTACTGCGTCATCTGGTGGTAGAGCATACGCGCCGGATGGTCGGCGCAGACCTTGGCGGAAGCCTCGCCGCGGGTACGGAGCTCCGCGGGCCACTCCCAAAACGCCTTGAGACTGCACTCCTCTTTGACGGTCATAAACTCACAGTAGGGGATGAGCCAGTCCTCGTTGGCCTGGATAAAGTCATCGAAATCGGCCGGCTTGTCGGCAGCAAAGCGCTCAGCGGCTCGGTCGAGAATCTGACGGCGGCCGCCAAAGATAGCACCGTAGTCGACATTGCTGGGGTCGGATCCCAGATACACGCCATCGATATCGCGCTGCTCCAGATACCCTGCCTCGATAAGCTCGGCAAAGTCGATAAAGTTGGGGTTGCCTGCGCGGGCCGAGAACGACTGATAGGGCGAATCGCCATAGCTGGTCGTCGTAAGGGGCAGAATCTGCCAGTAATGTTGTTTGCACGAGGCGAGAAAATCGACGAAGTCGTAGGCATTCCAACCAAAGCCGCCGATTCCGTATGGTCCGGGCAGAGATGAGACGGGCATGAGGACGCCGCTTGCACGCTCCATGAATGCGCTCACCAACCTTCTTGTTGTGGGGTCGGCCTGCCGATGGGTGTGCAGTCCGCCTCCGATGTTCTGATTCGATACGCCTATTGTAAAACATGTTGTTTAAACATGTACAGGTAAGATAAAAAAGTTGGTCGATTTTCGGCGAATGGTTACATGCCATGAAAAAGCCCCGACCTCACAACGTGAGATCGGGGCAAGAGCGGTATGTAGGTTTTTGCTACTCGGCGTCGGCGAAGCCGTTGGGGTTGTGGCTCTGCCAGTTCCAGCTATCGCGGCACATGTCCGCGATGTCGTATTGGGCCTTCCAGCCCATCATGCGCTCGGCCTTGGAGGCATCGCACCAGTTGGCAGCGATGTCGCCGGCGCGGCGCTCGCGGATCACGTAGGGCAGCTCCTTGCCACAAGCCTTGGAGAAGGCGGCGACGACCTCGAGTACCGAGGTGCCGGTGCCGGTGCCCAAGTTAAAGATCTCGACGCCGGTCTTGCCGTTCATCCAGTTAAGGGCAGCAACGTGACCAGAGGCCAGATCGCACACGTGGATGTAGTCGCGCACGCCGGTGCCGTCGGGGGTGGGGTAGTCGTTGCCAAAGACCTGAACGGCCTCGAGCTTGCCCACGGCAACCTGGGCGACATAGGGCACCAGGTTGTTGGGGATGCCCTTGGGGTCCTCGCCGATCAGGCCCGACGGATGAGCGCCGATGGGGTTGAAGTAACGGAGCAGCACGACGTCCCACTCGGGGTCGGCGGTGTGGACGTCCATAAGGATCTGCTCGATCATCCACTTGGTCCAACCATAGGGGTTGGTCGCGGGCTTCTTGGGATCCTCCTCGGTGACGGGCGGGTTGTCCGGGTCGCCGTAGACGGTCGAGGAGCTCGAGAAGATGATGGACTTGCAGCCATGGCTGCGCATAACGTCGATGAGCACCAGGGTGTTCTCGATGTTGTTGTGGTAGTACTCGACGGGCTTGCTCACCGACTCGCCGACGGCCTTAAAGCCGGCGAAGTGGATGACGCGGTCGATCTGATGGGTATCGAAGATCTTGTCCATCGCATCGCGGTCGAGCACGTTGGCCTCGTAGAAGGTGAGGTTCTTGGCGGCCTCGTCGCCCACGATGGTCTTGACGCGGTCGACGGCGACGGCGCTGGAGTTGGAGAGATCATCGACGATGACGACCTGGTAGCCGCCCTCGAGCAGCTGAACGACGGTGTGCGAGCCGATAAAGCCGGCGCCACCGGTAACGAGGACGCAGGTGTCTTTGGGGTCGAGTGCTTTGGACATGTAGTCTCCTATCGAATCAGGAACACTTCTTCAGGGGAGTATAGCGCAGGCGGGGACGCCCAAATCATGCGCTGTAGGAAAAGCAGAGGATTATGCTAACGTACTCATAGAAGAGCTCGCGTACGCATAACCTGATCTTTGGCATTTGCTTACGAGCCGCTGACCTTGTAGTTTCCTGCCGTTCGTGGAAATCGTTGGGACGCGCCATATGTACGCTAATATGTATGAGTTGAGCGACATATAAATAAACATGTAACGGAGTACATATGTCACCAAACAGCGATTCCATCCTTTCCCAGGAG
Organism: Collinsella sp.; assembly: GCA_048254795.1. GTDB lineage: Bacteria > Actinomycetota > Coriobacteriia > Coriobacteriales > Coriobacteriaceae > Collinsella. Next base: position 18,594 of record DBEZQF010000011.1, read on the forward strand.
CTCTCGCGCCGCACTGCCCTCAAGGCCCTGTTCGGCGCCGCTTCTGCGGCAGTTCTTTTTGGCCTGCCCGCTCGCGCCCGTGCGGCGGAGGCTTCCAAAGAAACCACCGATAAACTGAATGCTGCCCAGGCCCAGCTCGACGAGGTTCAGGCCCAGCTCGACAGCATCGCAAATGAGTATGCGGCGCGGGCCAACAAGAATGCCCAGACCCTCAACGACATCGAGAATGTCCAGGGCAAGATTGACGACACGCAGGCCCAGATCGATGAAAAGAAGGCCGAGCTCAAGAAGAAGCGCAACGACCTTTCCGATCGCGTGGCCGCCAGCTACAAGTCCGGCGGCACGAACATCCTGTC
>DBEZQF010000012.1:0-1854 GCA_048254795.1 Collinsella sp.
TCGTGCTCGAGTGCGTGCTTGAGGGCGGCGGCCTTCATCTCGGTGGTGCGCTCGTCGAGCATGCCCTCGATCAGCTGGCGCATCTCGTTGGCGCGTTTGCCCATCATGGGACGATCCTCGGGGGCGAGCTTGCCCATCATACGCATCAGGCCGGTGATACGGCCCTTGCGACCGAGCAGCTCAACGCGCGCAGCCTCGAGCTTGGCGGCGTCGTCGGCACCTGCGACGAGCTCCTTGGCCTCTTCCTCGAGTTTGACCAGATCATCAATCAGACTCATGTCTTCCCTTTCGTCTCTCGCGCTCCCCGCTTGCCGAGGCGGCTGCCGCCGTCTGACGTTGCGAAAACGCGGCCCGGTTCGGTAACAAAAAAACCGCCCTCGGGCATGTGCATTGCCCAAGGACGGTTGAATTCCGCGGTACCACCTTGTTTGACCCGGCGGATGTCTGGCCCGCCGCGCCCACTCTTTGCCCCTTGTCGCGAGGCTCACGGCTTCCCTACTGGGACATCGCCGCCGCTGGCCGCGCGCCCGTTGAGGTCGCTGCTCGGGAGTGAACGCTTGGCCCTTGCCACCGCAGGAAGGCTTGCAGCCCATGACCTTCCCTCTCTTGCCGGCGACGCGGCGGGCAAAACCCTCTCCGTCAACGCATTGGGCTATAGGATACCACATTGTGTGAGCGTATCGCCGCGTTCCGTTTTGTTCGTGCTGGGTACAAGGCAGGTAGCTGTGCAAACTGGCCGTGCGCCCATCTGTGGCGCTCGGCTCGCGAGATCAAGGATATGGTATGGGAAAGAAACACGATAAGAAGGCAGAGCCCGCAGCGGGCAAGACGCCCAAAGGCATGAAGGTCGATAAGACCGTCAAAAAATTCCGCAAGCTCGAGGGCAAGCTGTGGACCCGCGAGTACCTGCTCAAGATTGCCGAGTTTGACGGCGCGACCATTGCCCCCGCCAACGGCGCCGCAGCGCGCGCCGATGCCATGGGCACCCTTGCCGGCGAGCACCATAAGCTCCTGACCAGCGAAAAGTCCGTTGAGCTCGTACGCTCGCTGACGCGCGAGACCGTCGTCGGCGGCAAGATCAACGACCCGCAGCTGCTCGACGAGATCCGCGTGCTCGGCCGCGACCAGCGCGAGGCAAGCGTTATTCCTACCGAGGAGGCCGAGGCCTGGACCAGGCTCACCTGCGAGGCCGACGCCGTGTGGCACAAGGCCAAGACGGCCAACGACTGGGCGAGTTTTGAGCCCTATGTGGATAGAATCATCGCCCAACTTAAGCATCAGGCCGAACTCATGGACCCCAAGCGCGACCCATACGACGTTTGGCTCGACCAGTACGAGCGCGGCCTTTCCGCCAAGAGCTTCGACGCGTTTTGCGAGGAGGTCAAGGCCACGGTCGTGCCGCTCGTGCACGCCATCGGCGAGCGCGGCCAGCAGCCCGCTGCCGACTTTTTGCACGCCCGCGTGCCCGAGGCCGCCCAGCGCGCCATGAGCTTCGACCTTATGAAGCTCGTCGGCCTGAACCTGAACGACACCACGCTTGCCTTTACCGAGCACCCGTTTAGCGAGGGCTTTGCCGTGGGTGACGCGCGCATCGCGACACACATCTACGAGGACGATTGCATCTCCAACGTCTACAGCATCATCCACGAGGCGGGACACGCCATGTACGAGCTGGGCGTCAATCCCGCCTATGCGCGCACCTGTCTTGAGGGCGGCACCTCCATGGGCATCCACGAGAGCCAGAGCCGCTTTTTCGAGAACACCGTGGGTCGCAGCCGCGCCTTTATGGGACCGCTGCTCGAGGTGCTGCGCCGCCACGCACCCGAGGTCTACGGCGACGTCGACGAGGACACG
>DBEZQF010000013.1:0-8236 GCA_048254795.1 Collinsella sp.
AAGTTGGAAGGGTCTGAATTGCGCTTTGTCGATATATGCCCTTTTCCCTGATGGGACCGTGCTTGAGGGGCGTCTTCATAAGTTGCGGTGAAATAGGGACTGTTTTACCAGTTAAAAGGTCTAATCAGTCCTTATTTCACCGCAACTGAAACAGGGGCGCTCTCCAAGAGAGCGCCCCTGCCGGGTTTCCATAGTACTGGCGAAGCGGTCCTTGAGATCTGCCTTGCCTTATGCCAAGAACTCCTTGGTGGTTGCCACGATGTTGGCGGCGTCCAGGCCGTACTTGTGCAGGAGCTCGGCGCCCGGGCCGGACTCACCGAAGGTGTCGTTGACGCCGATCTTCTTGAGCGGCGTCGGGCACTGCTCGCACAGGACGTCGGCAACGGCGCTGCCCAGGCCACCGATCACGGAGTGCTCCTCGACGGTCACGACGTGGCCGGTCTTGGTGGCGCTCTTGACGATCAGGTCGGCATCGATGGGCTTGATGGTGTGCATGTTAATGACCTCGGCGTCGATGCCCTCGGCAGCGAGCTGCTCGGCGGCTTCGAGAGCCTCGCCGACCATCAGGCCGCAGGCGATGATGGTCACATCGGCGCCCTTGCGCATGACAATGCCCTTACCCAACTCGAACTTGTAGGTCTCGGGGTCGTTGATAACCGGCGAGGCCAGACGGGCGAAGCGCATGTACACGGGGCCGTCGCACTCGTAGGCGGCGCGCGTCACGGCACGGGCCTCCACATCGTCGGCGGGAACGATAACGGTCATGCCGGGGATGACGCGCATGAGGGCGATATCCTCGCAGCACTGGTGCGTGGCACCGTCCTCGCCCACCGAAATACCGGCGTGCGTGGCACCGATCTTAACGTTAAGGTGCGGATAGCCGATGGAGTTGCGGACCTGCTCAAAGGCGCGGCCGGCGGCAAACATGGCAAAGCTGCTCGCGAAGGCGACGCGGCCGGTGGTCGCGATACCGGCGGCGACACCCATCAGGTTGCTCTCGGCGATGCCCACATCGAAGAAGCGGTCGGGGCAGGCGGCCTTAAACTTGCCGGTCTGCGTGGCGGCGGCCAGGTCGGCGTCGAGGACCACAAAGTCATCGTGCTCGTTGGCGAGCTCGACGAGGGCCTCGCCGTAGCTTACGCGCGTGGCGATTTTCTTGACGTCTGCCATCCTAGAGCTCCTCTCCGGCGGCCGTGAGCTCTGCCATGGCCTGCTCAAACTGTTCATCGTTGGGGGCCTTACCGTGCCAACCCACCTGGTTCTCCATAAAGGAGATGCCCTTGCCCTTCGTGGTCTCGGCGATAATGGCGGTCGGCTGACCCTTGGTGGCGCGGGCCTCGGCAAAGGCGGCGCGGATCTGGTCGAAGTCGTTGCCGTCGGCAAGCTCCACCACATGGAACTTGAAGGCGCGGAACTTGTCGGCGAGCGGCATAGGGTCGTTGACCTCCTCGACGGGGCCGTCGATCTGCAGGCCGTTATGGTCGACGATCACGCAGAGGTTGTCGAGCTGCTGGTTGCCAGCAAACATGGCGGCCTCCCAGACCTGGCCCTCCTCGCTCTCGCCGTCGCCCAGCAGGGCGTAGGTGCGATAGTCGTCGCCCCAGTGCTTGGCGGCAACGGCCATGCCCACGGCGGCGGAGATGCCCTGGCCGAGCGAGCCGGTGGACATGTCGACGCCCGGGGTGTCGTTCATGTTGGGATGGCCCTGCAGGTGGCTGCCGATGTGGCGCAGCGTCTCGAGATCCTCCTTGGGGAAGAATCCGCGCTCGGCGAGCACGGCGTACAGACCAGGCGCGCAGTGACCCTTGGAAAGCACAAAACGGTCGCGGTCGGCCTTGCGGGGGTCGGCCGGGTCGACGTTCATTTCCTCAAAGTACAGATAGGTCATGATGTCGGCAGCGCCGAGCGAACCGCCCGGATGGCCGGACTTGGCAGCGTGCACGCCGGTGACGATGCCCTTCCTTACCTCGTTGGCAACCTTTTTGAGCTCTTCGTCGCTCATTGTGCCTTCCTTTCATCCTCATTAGACAAAATGCGCACGGCACGGAAAGGTAGTCCCAACACAGCCGCAATGCACGTACGTCATTCATTATGCTGGAAACTGATGGCTTTACCAGAGTTTTTATCATTATTTGAACAATTTAGCAGGCAGAACCGCTGATGAAACGGTTTATCAATGTGAACGTCTTTTGGATGGAACGCGGTCGCCCCTACGCGCTAATGTCCTTGAATCCCTCGCCGAAGGCTTCCGTAACGTCAGCGACCGTCACAATGGCGTGAGGATCGCGCTCGCGCACAATCGTCTTGAGGGTATTGAGCTCTCGACGGCTCACGATGACCATAATCACCGGCTTCTCGGCACCCGAATACATGCCAGTCGCCTTGAACTTGGTACAACCACGACCCAGGCCATACATGATATCGGCAGCGATATCAGGGAACTTGTCCGAGATGATGAGTACCATACGACGTTTGTTGCCACCATCGACCACGGCATCGATCACGTAGCCGCTAATGACCATCGAAAGGCCTGCATACAGTGCGTTTTCGATTGAAAAGACCGGAGCCGATAGCGCGCATACGGCAACATCGATCGCCATGACGGTCGAGCCCACCGGCAGCGAGGTGTTACGCGAGATGATTTGGCCAATCGTGTCCGAGCCGCCGGTGTTGGCGCCGGCGCGCAACACCATGCCGTAACCGATGCCCGTAATAATGCCGCCCCACATGGCAGGGAGCATCAGGTCCGCATCCGCCAGAGGTGCTACAAACGGGGCGAACAGATCGGTAAAGAAGCCCAGCAGCACAAAGCCCGTCGCGGTCTGCACCACGTAGAACATGCCGCCCTCGCGCATAACGACCAACAACAGCAAGGCGTTCATCACGATCGTCTGAATACCAACGGGAAGCGATAGGCCGCGCGATGCACCGACCGCCTGGATAATGGTGGCAAGGCCCGTAACGCCACCGGCAGCAAGGCCGTTGGGAATCAAAAACAGGTCGGTCGCAATAGCGGCCAGAGCGCACCCCAACATAATCTGGGGCAGGTCGTGAAAGAAGTTCATCGAAAGAATGCGCTTGATGTCCAGACGGTATGCCATGCTGCCTCCCTCAAAAAAGCGCACCCAAACGGATGCGCTTCGAACTTCTTGCTGTATTCGATTCTACCGATTCGCCGGACAAAAACCACCCCTGCGCAGGGTTTGATCTAGATACAAAACCACCCTGCTGGGAGGGTTTTAATCCATTTCCACATAAACCCGGGCGGCTTAAGCAGACGGGGTCTCCGCGTCAGCGTTGCCAGTGGCCCAGCGATGGTAGCCAATAACAAACGGGTCCAGGTCGCCATCGTCAAGAACGGCCTCGACATTGCTGGTCTCCACACCCGAGCGCAGATCCTTGACCATCTGGTACGGGTAGAGCACGTAGCTGCGAATCTGGTTGCCAAAACCAATCGTGGTCTTGGGTCCGCGGATCTCATCGAGCGCCTCGGCGCGCTTCTCGAGCTCAATCTCGTACAGACGAGCCTTGAGGATCTGCATGCACGCGGCCTTGTTCTGGATCTGGCTGCGCTCATTTTGGCAGGTAACCACAATGCCGCTGGGGAAATGCGTCACGCGCACGGCGGAGTCGGTGGTGTTGACGCCCTGACCGCCCGGGCCGCTCGCGTGGTACACGTCCACGCGGATGTCATCGGGACTGATTTCGATGTCGATATCATCGGGTAGCACGGGGATGACCTCGACGCCGGCAAACGTGGTCTGGCGGCGCTTCTTGTCGTCGGTGGGGCTAATGCGAACCAAGCGGTGGACACCGGCCTCGGCGCGCAGCATGCCAAATGCGTCCTTGCCCTCGACGGTAAAGGTCGCGCGGTCGATGCCGATGACCTCGGCCGCGGGACAGTCGTTGATGGTGACCTTCCAGCCGCGACGCTGGCAGTACTTCATGTACATCTTAAAGAGCATGAAGGTCCAGTCCTGGGCCTCCAGACCACCCTGTCCGGGCTTGATGGTCACAATGGCATCGCCGTGATCGAACTCACCGGTAAACCAGCTCGAAAGCTCAAGCTCATCGATGGCACGGGCCAGGCGCTCAGCCGTAGCTGCAGCCTCCTCGCGAAGGGCGGCGGCGTCGGGGTCATCCCCCATCTCCTCGGCAAGCTCCAGCGCGGCGCGGGCATCGGAAAGCTCGCCGCGCGCGGTGTCCACAGCAGCGATATCTTCCTTGGTACGCGCGATCTCTTCCATGGCGGCACGGGCGGCGTCGGCGTCATCCCAAAAGCCAGGGGCAACACTTTTGGCCTCGAGCTCGGTCACGCGCGTGCGCTTTTCGTCCAAATGGAGATACGACTCTACCTCGCCGAGCCGGTCCGCGAACGCGTCCAGCTCGGCGGGCGTTACCTCTAAAGCCTCAGCCATTAACGATTCCTGCCGTGGCAGTACTTAAACTTCTTGCCGCTACCGCAGGGGCACGGATCGTTGCGGCCCACGTTGACGTACGGATCGTCGCTCTCGGACTTGCGATAGGTGGTCACCTTGCCACCGTTGTTGACGGCAGCCGGACCACCCTGGACAGCCGTGCGGGCCTGCACCTGCGCCTGCTTGCGCAGCACCGAGTCGCCGTTATCACCATCGACCTCGGCAGGACCGGAGAAGCGCGCGCCCTCGAGCGCGGGCTCCTCCTTGTGCTCCACGGCACGCGGGGCAGCCTTGATCTCGATGCGCAGAACCGTGCGCAGGTAATCCTCATACATGGTGTCGACGAGCATCTGGAACGCGCCGTAGGCCTCGGTCTTGTACTCGACCAGCGGATCGCGCTGGCCAAAGCCGCGCAGGCCGATGCCGGTCTTGAGGTAGTCCATCTCCTGCAGGTAGTTCATCCAGCGGGTATCGATGACGCGCAGCATGACCTGGGTGTTGAGCTCGCGCATCAGGTCCTCGCCCAAGCGCTCGGCCTTCATGTTGTAGCACTTCTCTACATAAGCCAGGACATCGGCAGCCAGGGCCTCATAATCCTCGTCGGGGAACTTCGGCGTATCGATGTGGCCGGTGAGCTCCACAACCCACTTGCGCAGGCCCTCCAGGTCGCGCTCGCCATCGTGACTGTCCTTGGTGCAGAACTCCTGCACGCAGCGGTACACGGTGTCGTGCATGACCTCGGTGATGTGGTCGGTCAGGTCCTTGCCGTCCAGAATCTTATTGCGCTCGGCGTAGATGACCTGGCGCTGCTTGTTCATGACGTCGTCGTACTCAAGGACGCTCTTACGCATGGAGAAGTTGATGCTCTCGACCTTGTGCTGGGCGCTCTCGACGGCCTTGGAGATGATCTTGTGCTGGATGGGCATGTCGTCGCCCATGTCGGCCGTGACCATCATCTTGGAGACGCGGTCCATCTTGTCGCCGCCGAACAGGCGCATGAGGTCGTCCTCGAGCGACAGGTAGAACTGGGTCTCGCCCGGGTCGCCCTGACGACCGGAGCGGCCGCGCAGCTGGTTGTCGATACGACGGGACTCATGGCGCTCGGTGCCGATGACGGTCAGGCCACCGGCGGCAAGCACGCGCTCGCGCTCGGCCTTGCAGGTCTCCTTGGCCTCGGCGTTAAACTGCTCGAGTTGCTCGGGCGTCACATCCTCCATGGTCAGACCCTCGTACTCCAGGCGCTCGCGCACCAGCTCGTCGGGGTTGCCGCCCAGCAGGATGTCGGTACCACGACCGGCCATGTTAGTAGCGATGGTCACGGCGCCGTAGCGTCCGGCCTGGGCAACGATGTGGGCCTCGCGTTCATGGTGCTTGGCGTTGAGGACCTCGTGTGCGATGCCGCGCTTGGTAAGGGCGGCAGACAGCTTCTCGGAACTCTCGATGGAGACGGTGCCCACCAGGACCGGCTGGCCCTTGGCGTGACGTCGCTCGACATCGTCGGCGACGGCGTTGTACTTGGCCTGAATGGTGCGGTACACCAGGTCCTCGTGATCCACGCGCTGCACGGGCTTGTTGGAAGGGATGACTTCGACGGGCAGCTTGTAGATCTCGCGGAACTCGGCATCCTCGGTAAGTGCCGTGCCGGTCATGCCGGAGAGCTTGTCATACAGACGGAAGTAGTTCTGCAGGGTGATGGTGGCCAGGGTCTGGTTCTCCTCGCGTACGAGCACGCCCTCTTTGGCCTCGATGGCCTGATGCAGGCCCTCAGAATAGCGGCGGCCTTCCATAATGCGGCCGGTGAACTCGTCGACGATCTTGACCTCGCCGTTGGTGACCACGTACTGCTTATCGCGGTGGAACATGTACTGGGCCTTCAGCGCCTGCTGCAGGTGGTTGACCAGCTGGCCGGAGAGATCGGCATAGATGTCATCGATACCCAGGCGGCGCTCGATTTTCTTAAGGCCGCGCTCGGTGGCGGCAATGGTGTGCTTGGCCTCGTCCATGACGTAGTCGCCCGTGGGCTCCACGTCCTCGGTAGCGGTGAGCATGTCGTGCGACACGTCCTCGCCGCGCTCAAGGCCACGCACGGCACGCGCGAAGTCCTTGTAGGTACTGGCGGACTTGGTGCCAGCGCCCGAGATGATCAGCGGGGTACGCGCCTCGTCGATTAGGATGGAGTCAACCTCGTCGACGATGGCGTAGTTGTGGCCGCGCTGCACACGCTGCTCGGGGCGGGTGACCATGTTATCGCGCAGGTAATCGAAACCGAACTCGGAGTTGGTGCCGTACGTGACGTCGGCCTGGTAGGCCGGGCGCTTGAGCTCGAGCGGCATGTTGTTCTGGAGCAGACCGACGGTCATACCCAGGTACTTATAGATGCGGCCCATCCACTCGGAGTCACGCTTGGCAAGGTAATCATTGACAGTAACGACGTGCACGCCCTTGCCGGCAATAGCGTTGAGATAGCCGGCCAAGGTGGAGACGAGGGTCTTACCTTCGCCGGTCTTCATCTCGGCGATGTGGCCCTCGTGCAGTGCCATGGCGCCAATGAGCTGCACGTCAAAGTGGCGCATACCCATGGTGCGCTTGGAAGCCTCACGCACGGTGGCAAAGGCCTCGGGGAGCATGTCGTCGAGCGACTCGCCGTTGGCATAACGCTCGCGGAACTTATCGGTCTGGCCGCGGAGCTCCTCCTCGGTCATCTTCTCAAACTGGGGCTCAAGACCGTTGATCTGGTCGACGATCTTGTAGTAGCGCTTAAGGTCCTTATCGGATCCAAAGGACAGCAGCTTTGACATGAATCCCATGTGGTTTTCCTTTTTGGCCATCGCCCACGCCGTGCAGCTGCGGGCGAGTTAAACACAGATGATTGTACTTTAGCCAAACAAGGCGCGGCCTATACGGTCGACCTCGACCGCCACGTAATAACTACGACCAACCTGCCACAATGGACAGGTTAATTTTGGCAGGTTTTATCTGGGAAAACGCTGTATCTCTGCCATTTGGTGCAATGGGGACGGGTTAGCTTGCACCAATAAAGGAAAAGGGCCGCGCACCCAAATGGATACGCGGCCCTTTAGCCACGAATGCGAGCGATTCCTCGGCGAGCTATTTACTCAGCAGCCTCGGTGGTCTCGGCCTCGGCAGCGGCCTCCTCGACGGGAGCCTCTGCGGGAGCCTCGGCGGCCTGCTTGGCAGCCTCCTCGGCAAACTTAGCAGCACGCTTGGCCTTCTCGGCAGCCTTAGCCTCAGCGGCGGCCTTGCGAGCGGCCTCGGCCTCAGCAGCCTTGGCAGCCTTGGCAGCCTTGGCCTCCTCGGCCTTCTTGAGCTGGGCGGCAGCGGCGCCACCGAACTTGTCGGCGAAGCGCTGGACGCGTCCACCGGTGTCGACGAACTTCTGCTGGCCGGTGTAGAACGGGTGGCACTCGTTGCAAAGCTCGACCTTCATCTCAGACACGGTAGCGTGCGTCTTGAAGGTGTTGCCGCAGGAGCACGTCACCGTGCACTCGACATACTGGGGATGGATACCCTGCTTCATGGTAGGACTCCTTATTGGTCAGGCGCTGGTTACCGATCAGCGCATAAGGCGTCTTGGTTTCCGACCAAGACAACAATCTTGGCTATGGTACCACGGCGCCGCGCGTCCCACAAAAGGTTCACGGTCTTTGTGCAAGGCGGCGTGGCCAACCGCAGCGAGCACGCACCCCGACGAGCCTTCACCCATGTTGCAGACGTGTAACGCCGCAGTAAGCACACCCCTTTTGGCGCCAGACAGGTACAATGATGAACACTGTACCGTAGCGGAGCGCCCCGCGCGC
>DBEZQF010000014.1:0-3583 GCA_048254795.1 Collinsella sp.
GGTAGCGCGCCTGCTTTGGGAGCAGGATGTCGCAGGTTCAAATCCTGTCGTCCCGACCATATCTTGCGGGCGTAGTTCAATGGTAGAACCCCAGCCTTCCAAGCTGATGACGCGGGTTCGATTCCCGTCGCCCGCTCCATAGGATATCTTTAACGGCTCTGGCTCCTTTTGGTGCCAGAGCCGTTTTCATATACATGCCGGGGACCCCACATCCCCTCCTAAGTTGCGGTGAAATAGTTCCTGGATTAGCCGCAAAAGCTGTTATCCAGGAACTATTTCACCGCAACTTATTGAGGCCGAGCGGGTTGGGTCGATGATGGGTTCTGTTGCCGAGAAGATGAGGGCAGCCGGTCAGGAGTCTGTGTAGGGTTTTGTGGTTGGTATACCGTAGCCGCGCATCATGGAGCCGAACGCTTTGACATCGAGGGTGTCTGAGAGCTTGAAATGAATGACGTTGTGGCCCATGGCACGCAGGTTCGCGTCGCGCACGAGGGCAGCTCGATAGGTTTTTGCCGCAGTATGTTCCGGATCATTTTGGGCATCGTCCTCAAACTTGCCTAGTCCATGCAGCTCAGCCAGCATCCAAGAGCCGTCTGGCATCTGCCAGCCGTAATCTGCCAAATAATAGCCGGCGTTTCCCGGTCGAGTGATTTCAACCTGAAGTTCGGGAGCGGCAACTCCCGCCAGAATCATTGCCGCCCGTGCCTCGGATTCTCCACCGTTATCCGATCTGCCATCCATGTGTTCAAAAACGTCAAATGCGCGCGCAATGCCGTGCAGTCCGCGACAGTTCGCTTGTGCATATGCACGCAATTCTTCACGCTCGACACCGTACTCACGAGCCAACCCGTCGACATAGCCTAGTGCATATCGAAAAGCGCTCGTTCGGGCGATGTCGACCACCGTGCGATATGGATCCGTTAACGTAAACGGGCCGAGCTGCCATACGTCGCCCGGCCGCCAGCGTCGGTATTCAACGAATTCGTACATATCGCGTCTGGTGGAACGCGGTAGCAGCACTTGCACCTTGTCGAGAAGCGAATATGCAGAACCGATGCCATAGAGCAGTGCCGCCGTTGCTCCACAAAACACGGCATCCGGTTCAACGACTGCAATAGCGGATGCCAATTGAAAGATGCGATCTTCGACGCCGAGGTCATTCCAATACGCGGGATCAGCGTAGACATGGTTGTAGAGTCGAATAATCATCTCTTTTTGCATGAGCGCGTAGGCACAGCGTTCATCCCATTTTTTGGTAGCTACAAACAGGTGCCCGCCATGATGGGCCTCGAATAACCGGAAGAACAGCTCTAATTGCGGTTTGGTACAGCGTTTATCATGACTCATTTTCGACCCCATGGTCTCGAGGGGGAGTGAATGACACTACGCTATCCCATATTTGGCCCGCCTGACCTTGCCATGAACTGACCAAAAGCTTGACGGGGCAGGTCAGAGTCATGAGTCGTAGCCAAACATATCGGCAAACGGTTGATTAGTGCCCCTCGGCGGCACTAAAAACCACCCTTACAGAAAGTTGCGGTGGAATAGTTCCTGAAAGGCTCGAATAAGCCTAAATCTAGGAACTATTTCACCGCAACTTAAGAGGGGATGGGGCTGAGTGGCGGGCGATGCCGTTGCCTGTCGGTTAGTGGCGGGATTGGTGGCGGAGCTTGTCGATGGTGGCGTCGGTGCTCTGGCTGCGGGCTTCGGCGGCGCGGTCGCGGGCGTCGGCTGCGGTTTGGCGCTTGCGACGGTAATCGATCATGCCTTGGATGATGGGCTTGCCAAAGCTCACGACATCATCGTTGTAGATGGCGGTTCGGGCTGCGAGGAGGCAGTCGGTAAAGTCCATATGGGTCTTGCCAAAGAGTTTGACGGCAAGGGCGACAACGGTGGGCTCGTCGACCATGACGTCATCGAGCAGCCTTTTCAAGGCCGCAGCAATCTCAACGCGGGGAACCTTATAGACGTCGCGCAGCGTGACCACGACGCGCGTGATGATTTCGGGGTAGACGCGAGCGGTGCGTGTGGCGATGACCTTGGCGGCGCGCGGTGACAGAACTTCGTCGTCGTCAAGCAGGTAGCGTAGGATGACGGTCTCGTCGATGATGGTGCTACTCATGGATATCTACTTCCTCGGGACCCAAAATCGAATCGTCGCTTTCTGTAGCAAGGTACTCAATCCAGGCATTGCGCTCCTCGGAGCGGCGATTGGGGTCCCCATATGCTTTGAGCGATCCATAGGCGGCGGTGCCGTCCTTTGAGCGCACGGCGACCGGCTGAAAGGGAAGCTTGCGCATCAAAATGCTCTGCGCGACAAAAAGGCGAACGGCCTCGGCAAGCGATGTGCCCATGGCGTCGTAGAGATGCTCGGCATGCTGCTTGTCTTCCTCGCGAATGCGCACCTGCAGGATGGCTCTTTTTTGAGTCGATGACATCACTGGCCCCCTTAATGAGCGTGCAATATAGTCGGTCAAATGCGGCACATGTCGATACCCGAGCATCTTATAACTATTACTTTATTTCGCTCAAGTAAATAACCATTAACACGAATACAAGCGTAGTACATCCAAAATGAGAGTGCGTAAAAATCTCAGAGGTGTACGCATGTAATACACTCACCTTTATAGCTTCTAGAGAATAACTCCAACCTGCCAAAACCCCTGCAATACACCCGTATTGCAGGGCCTATGCTCAAGTTTGCCACCTGCAACTGCGTATATTTAACCTGTATATCGTTGGAGGAATTCTATCGAAGTGCCTGTTTCGCCGCATGCACTCGATACGCCGATGCCGGACCACGGGCGGTCCGGGGCAACGTCGACAGGGTCTCTCCGGCATGGGATTCAGGAGGGAGTGAACAACATGGGCAATAAACGAGTCGTAGCCGATTCCTCACGCTGCATTGGGTGCCAAACCTGTATGGCGGCGTGCATCGAGGCGCACGACATCCCCGGCAACATCGCCGCGCCGCGCCTGCGCGTGACGCGTACGTACGAGATCTCCGCACCGGTGGCTTGCCATCACTGCGAGGATGCCCCGTGTGCGAAGGCCTGTCCTACGGGCGCCTTGTTCTTTGATCCAAAGAACCATCGTATCGGCGTTAACGAGGACAACTGCATCGGCTGCAAGAGCTGCGTCATGGCATGCCCCTTTGGCGCCGTGAGCGTGGCGACCACGCAGGTTCCGGTCTTGATGGGCGACGTTCGCGTGGGTTCGCAGACCAAGAGCTTCGTGCTCAAGTGCGACCTGTGCGTGGACCGTCCCGGCGGTCCGGCGTGTGCCGAGGCGTGCCCGACCAAGGGCCTCACCCTGGTAGACGAGGAGCGCCTGGCAGAACTGACTGCCGAGCGTGCCCGCGCCACCATCGAAAACGAGGCGTAAGCGTTGGGGCGACAAGCCCAATGATTGTCAAATAAGTACCGAGCATTCGGTAGCAGAAAAAGGAAGGAGGGTGTCATGGAGAAGCATAAAGTGATCTGCCCGTACTGCGGCGCCGGTTGCCAGTTTAACCTCCTGGTCCAAAACGGCCAGGTCGTGGGCACCGAACCGCTCAACGGCATCACCAACCAGAGCGAGCTGT
>DBEZQF010000015.1:0-3242 GCA_048254795.1 Collinsella sp.
ACCGCCCTCAAACTCGGCGTCGAGCCACTCGTCGACAATCATCTTGGCGAGCTCGGAGCCCACGACGCGGGCGCCAAAGGCGAGCACGTTGGTATTGTTGTGCATGCGGGAGAGCTTGGCGCTGAAGGGCTCGGAGCACACAACGGCGCGTACGCCCTCGACCTTGTTGGCAGCCAGGCTGATCCCGACACCGGTGCCACAGATGAGGATGCCCAGGTCGACGTCGCCGTTGGCAACGGCCTTACCCACCTTGTAGCCGGCGATGGGGTAGTCAAAGCTCTCGGAGGTGTCGGTGCCAAAGTTCACGACCTCGCAGCCGCGCTCCTTCAGGTGCTCGGAAATGATGTTCTTGAGCTCGACGGCGGCGTGGTCGTTACCGATACCGATCTTCATGGATGGTTCCTCTCTGGTCTGTGCGGCGCAAATGCTAAAGGTGTTTACCGCGTTCGACTGCATGATAGCGCGACTTTTGCGTAAACGCTCGAGCGTTTTTTGGTCAAACGCTTTAGCAGGCAACAAGACTGGCTTCTCGTGAATGAATGTCGTCAGTTTGCGCTTGAGCGCCGTCTGCCGGAACCATGGTTGCGGTTTTTGATGCATTGTTATCAAATAAAGGAGCTAACTTTTTTGAGAGCCCAGCCCGTTATGCAAGCAGGAGATACCTATGCCTACCGATTCCATCCGTGATGCCGCGTTTTGCGATGTTTTGAACCGCGAGCTTGTCTGTGCACTCGGCTGCACCGAGCCCATTGCCGTTGCCTATGCAGCGGCGCTGGCGAGCCAGACGCTCGGTTGCGAACCCGATCACATGGACGTTGCCTGCTCGGGCAACATCATCAAGAACGTTAAGAGCGTGACCGTGCCCAATTCGGGCGGAATGCATGGTATTGAGGCTGCGGCCGTGCTGGGTGCCGTGGGCGGCGACGCCAAGAGCGCTCTCGAGGTGCTCGAGAGCGTTGACGATAAAGACCGTGCGCGCGTGTCCGAGCTCCTCGCCGACGCCGGCTACTGCGATGTGTCGCTTGTCGAGGGTGTGCCCAACCTCTACATCAAGGTGACTGCGACGGCCGGGGGCCATACCGCGGTCGTCGAGATTACCGACCACCACACCAATGTCACGTGCCATACGCTCGACGGTATTCCGGTGTGCGGCAAGTCGGCGGGGGAGTGTGCCGCCTGCGCCGAGCGCGTCGTGGCCGAGCGGGCGGCAGATAATGCCGATACGCCCATGTCGATTGAGACTATCATCGACTTTATCGAGGACGGTGACATTGAGGACGCCCGCGCTGTCGTTGAGCGTCAGATTGAGCTGAATGGCGTAATCAGTGCCGAGGGCCTTGCGCACGCTTGGGGCGCCGAGGTGGGTCGTACGCTGCTGGGTGCTCGTGCCGATGACGTCGCCTGCCGTGCCCGTGCCCGTGCGGCCGCCGGGTCCGACGCCCGCATGAACGGCTGCGCGCTGCCGGTCGCCATTGTGTGCGGCTCGGGCAATCAGGGCATTACCTGCGCATTGCCCGTCATGGAGTATGCCGAGTACCTGCGTTGCGACCACGAGCGCCTGGTGCGCGCCGTGATGCTGTCCGATCTTATCGCTGTGCATATCAAGAGCTATATTGGTGCGCTCTCGGCGTTTTGCGGTGCTATTTGCGCCGCGTGCGGCGCCGGCGCTGCGATTACCTGGCTGTGCGGTGGCACGCGCGAGCAGATTGGCGCGACGGTCTCGAATACGCTCGGTAACGTGGGCGGCATCGTGTGCGACGGCGCCAAGGCGAGCTGTGCCGCCAAGATCTCGGCTGCCGTCGATGCGGCGATTCTGGGCCATGATATGGCCATGCAGGGTCGCGGCTTCCGCGCCGGCGAGGGCCTGATCCAAGATACCGTTGAGCAGACAATCGCCAGCATGGGCTACGTGGGCCGTGTGGGTATGAAAGATACCGACGTCGAGATCCTCAACATCATGATCGGCAAAACCCAGGTGTGCTAGTTACGCGGTTTTACCAAACCGCGTAACCAGTCGACGCTGCAAACGCCCCTAAGCGGCAATCTGCCTTTCAATCGTCGGGCATGGCCAGAAGGCCTATGCCCTCCTCTTTCAAGGCACATTGCTCGCTTAGGGGCATTTTCGCTGACTTGTGCTCAACCTGCGGTGATATTTGGTTTGGAGCGAGGGGTCCTACGACAGTTCGTCGGCTACTTGGTGTTCGTAGAAGGCTTCTACTACGGCGTTAAAGTCGTGGGCGAAATCTTCCATGGTTCCGCGCCAGGTGGCGCGTCCCGGTTTTCCTTGGCCCACAAAGGCGGTTTGGATGCCGCAATCGGGGGACGGGAAGTCGCGTTTGGGATCGTTGCCCACCATAAGGACCTCGTGCGGCTCGAGTCCCATCATCTGAAGCTGCTCTAGATAGTAGGTGGCATCGGGCTTGCAGCGGGTGGTGTTTCCCATGTGGGTGACGAGCTCAAAGGGAGCGTCGGCCAGGTCGCCCCAACCCATGCGGCACTCGATGGCCCCCTGGGGAAAGCTGGGGTTGGTAAAGAGCGCGCAACGCAGCCCTGCGTCCTGTACGGCCTGGAGCGCGGCGTGTGCGCCCGGCATGGCGTGGGCGTTAATGACATCGTCGTTCTTGTACGGAAGAACTTCGCGGTCGTAGTAGGTAAACGCCTCGTAGATGAGGGGATCGGAGAGGCGGATCCCGCATCGGCGCTCGACCTCTTCTTGGTAAAACTCAAGATTGGTGCGGTTGTCCGTGCCGCTGCGGCGATTGGCGTTGAGGTCGACCAGGATGGTGCCGAGGCGTGCCATCGTGCCACCGCGGCTGCGGCGCCCGATATCCGCGAGCATCGAAGAGACATCCTTAAAATAGCGAAGGATGAACGCGTTGAGGTTGATGCTGAGAAGCGTCTCGTCCATATCGAAAACGACTGCTTTGAGCACGCGGGCACCTTTCTCGAAAAATCGATCTAGAATCGTTGGCTCCGGATACTTTACCCCAAAGCCGAATGCCTAGCTGGTTATCGTCAAGTTGCGGAGACGTGTGTTCATAAGATTACGAAAAAGTCTCCACACGAGTAAAAAATCGCAGTTCACGCTTGAAATCGAACTCATTTCCCCGTAACCTATACGAACGTGATTGCATAAGCGTCACATTAGTATCTGTCGGCTCCCGAGTGTTCCTAAACGTTGTGTGCTTGTCGCACCCTTCTGTAGGTCCTAGCAATCGGGGCCCCGTAGTTCGAAAGGGGTC
>DBEZQF010000016.1:0-2826 GCA_048254795.1 Collinsella sp.
TGGCGAGCCGCTGATTGCCCGGACCATCGATTCGGTTCCCCGGGGCTTTGACGTCGTGGTTTCGACGCGTTGGCCCGAGGTCGCTCAGATTTGCGAGGACAAGCATTGCCCGTGCGTGCTGCACGATGGCGAGCTGCGCAGCGAAAGCGTCCGTGCGGGCCTTTCGTGGGGAGTCGAACGCAACTGGAAAGGTTGCCTCTTTTTGCCGGGCGACCAGCCGCTCGTGAGTTCGGATTCTTTTGAGGCTATGGTTCGTGCATTTGACGAGCGTGGCCGCAAACATCCGGTGCGTCTTGCGTGCAACGGTGAGCCTTCGAGCCCGGTGCTCTTTCCGGCGGAACTGTTCGATGCACTTATGTGTCTTGAGGGCAAGGACGGCGGGGGCTCGATTCTCAAAGGTCGCGCCGACGTTGCGCTGGTCGAGGCGCGTGCCTACGAGCTATGGGACGTCGATACCGTCAAGGGACAGCGACGCATAACGGAGCATATTGCCGCCTGCTCGTATTTTGATCGCGTGGCCGACTGCATCAATCAATAAGGAGCAATTATGATCATCATCAAAAACGGCGCGCTCGTGACGCCACAGGGGCTTCGCCGCGCCGATCTTGCCATGGAGGGCGATAAGATCGTGCGGATTGCCGCGGCGATTGAGCCGGGCGAGGGCGATACCGTCGAGGACGCCGCGGGCTGCTGGGTATTCCCCGGCTTTATCGACGGCCACACGCACATGCAGTGCTGGACTGGCATGGATTGGACAGCGGATAGCTTTGAGACCGGTACGCGTGCGGCTGCCTGCGGCGGTACGACGACCATCGTGGACTACGCGACGGCCGATCGCGGCGTGACCATGCCCGATGCCTTGGCCGAGTGGCATCGCCGCGCCGACGGAACCTGCACGGCAAACTACGCGTTTCATATGGCACTCGCCGAGTGGAATGAGCGCAACCGCGCCGATCTTTCGGCCATGCGTGAGGCGGGCGTGTCGTCGTTTAAGACCTACTTTGCCTACGACCATCTGCGCCTGGACGATGCCGAGACGCTCGAGGTGCTGGAGGAGCTCAAGCGCGTGGGCGGTATCCTGTGCGTGCATTGCGAGAACGGCACGTTGGTCAACGCGCTGCAGAAGCGCGTGTTTGAGCAGGGCATCCACGGGCCCGAGGGGCATGCGCTCAGCCGTCCGGACGTGTGCGAGGGTGAGGCTGTGAGCCGCCTGCTGTATCTGGCGCACTTGGCCGGGGACGCTCCGGTCAACGTGGTGCACCTTTCGACCAAGCTGGGGCTCGAGGCCATCCGTGCTGCCAAAGCGCGCGGGCAGAAGAATATCTATGTCGAGACCTGCCCCCAGTATCTGATGCTCGACGACACCTGTTATCTGGAGCAGGGCGAGGACGGCTTTGCGGGTGCCAAGTATGTGATGAGTCCGCCGCTGCGCCATGCGGGTGACCGTGCAGCCCTGCGCGAGGCGCTTGTGGCTGGCGAGATCGATACGATTGCGACCGACCACTGCAGCTTTAACCTGCACGGGCAAAAGGACCGCGGGCGCGACGACTTCCGCGCGATTCCCAACGGCGGGCCCGGCGTGGAGCATCGTCCCGTCGCGATTGCCACGAGCTTTGAGGGCCAGCTGGGCCCCGAGGATCTGTGCCGCTTGATGAGCGAGAACCCGGCGCGCGTCTTTGGCATGTATCCGCGCAAGGGCTGTCTTGCCGAGGGCACCGATGCCGACGTGTGCGTGTGGGATCCCAGGGCGCGCTGGACCATTAGCGCGGCTACGCAGCATCAGGCCGTGGACTACACGCCGCTCGAGGGTTTTGAGGCACATGGCCGCGCCAAGGCTGTTTACGTCAACGGCGTGCTGGTGGCGCGCGATGGCGAGCCCACCGGAGCCCAACCCGGCCGCTACGTCCCCCGCTAGCAACAAAGATGCCGTGCCCCCTCCGCAGTTGCGGTGAAATACGGACTGTTTGCGGCCGTTAGGCGGCCAAACAGTCCGTATTTCACCGCAACTGACGAGATGGGGCCGGCTATTTGAGGCTGCTGGCGACGACGGGACGGTCGAGAGCTGCCTCGAAGCGGTCGGCCATTGTGGGGTCGCTGAGCGTGTCGACTTGGTTGAGCATGATGCGGGCATTGTTGAGGTTCAGCATCTGCAGCTCGGCATTGAGCACCATGGCGACGCGCTCTGGGGTGGCAGTGTCGGTGGGCTCGCAGCCGCAGCGCTCGCAAAAGAGCTCGGGGCGGTGGACGGCTTCGTTGATGGGCTTGCCGAGCCCTGAGGCGCCGACGATCCAGACGATGTTGGCCGTGCCAGAGGGAATCACCGGCTCCCAGGCGGCGTGGGCCTTGAGCGGGAGCCGCTTGCTGCCGTCCGCCTCGGCCAGGACGCAGTCAAAGCGCTGCGCCAGCTGGTCGAGCGGCTCGGCAGGGGAGGAGAGTTTGCCCGTCTCCGGGTCCAAAACACCCGCCTGGCAGATACTTCCGCGGCTCATGCCCGCGCATGCCTCGCAGGTGCAACCGGGGACATGCGAGGCGCCCGGCTTCCAAGGCGCGGCGTCCAGGCGACGGCTCGACCCGTCCCACGGCACGCCGGCGACGGGGAACATGCGCGTGGTGGTGCAGAGGAGCACGCGGCCGCCAGCGCGCATAAGCTCAAGGCCGAGCGTCTTCAGCAACGTCGACTTGCCACCGCTGCCGATAATCGCGGTAATGCCCGGCTCGATCCTGAGCGCCGAGGCAAGATTGCCGCTAACCGTTTCCATCTGTTCACCGCCGTATAATACTGTGATAATAAATAATCATCAGAGTAGCGGTCGAACCGCTTTTGCT
>DBEZQF010000017.1:0-2343 GCA_048254795.1 Collinsella sp.
GCATGACGCCCCAGGCATAGACCGAGATCATGATGCCCGCCTGGGCCTCGGTGAGCGAGAACGACGCGGCGATATCAGTCAAAAGGCCGATGGGCATAAACTCCGACGTGTTGAACACGAACGCACAGCAGGTGAGCCCGATAAGCGGGAGCCACTGCCTGAGCGTGATGCCGTCTTGCCTTGCCTGACTCATATATAACGTCTCCAATCATTTTGAGTGGAGGCGATTATATAGCAACGGCCCTGCATCCGTCAGCAACAGATGCAGGGCCGAAAACAATTCGATACACAAAGGTTGCGCCGTCAATAAATAACTAAGCCAGCCCCAGCAATATGCCCGCCGAATGCACGACAAACGCCACGATCCAGGCGACCGTCACTTGAAACGCGAACACGGCAACGGCGTAGCGCGCGCCCAGCTCGCTCTTGACGGCGCCGATGGCTGCCACACAGGGCGGGTACAGCAGCGTAAAGACCAGGAACACATAGGCAGTGAACGGCGAAAACATGGTCGACAGTGCCGCGGGCGAGGTCGCGCCCAAAAGCACCGTGAGGGTCGAGATGACACTCTCCTTGGCGATAAGTCCGGTGACGAGCGCCGTGGATGCACGCCAGTCGCCAAACCCAAGCGGCGTCAGCGCCGGCGCAATGATGCTGCCGAGACCCGCAAGCAGACTCTGCGACTGGTCGGCGACCACGTTAAAGCGGATGTCGAACGTCTGAAGGAACCAGATGACCACGGTCGCGGCAAAGATAATGGTAAAGGCCTTGGTGATGAAGTCCTTGGCCTTATCCCATGCCAGCATCACCGTCGTCTTGACGCTCGGCAGGCGGTAATTGGGGAGCTCCATGATAAACGGCACCGGGTCGCCCTTAAATGCCGTGCGGTTGAGCACCAAAGCCGCGACGCAGCCGACCACGATACCGATCAGATAGAGCGAGACCATGGCGGGAACCGTCGCCTGCGGGAAAAACGCCCCGCACAGCAAGCCGTAAACCGGCAGCTTGGCTGAGCAGCTCATAAACGGCGTGAGCATGACCGTCATCTTGCGGTCGTGCTCGGATGGGAGCGTACGGGTCGACATGATAGCCGGCACGGTGCAGCCAAAACCGACGAGCATGGGCACGAAACTGCGGCCCGACAGGCCAAAGCGACGCAACACCTTATCCATGACAAAGGCCACGCGCGCCATGTATCCGGAGTCTTCCAGAATGGAGAGGAACAAAAAGAGCACGACGATAATCGGCAGGAAGGTCAGCACACTGCCCACGCCCGTAAGCACGCCGTCGACAGCCAGCGAGCGCACCACGTCGTTGGTGCCGAACGCCTTGAGGCCTGCATCGGCCGAAGCGATGATGGCAGCGATACCGTCCTCCATGAGTCCCTGCAACGCCGCGCCGATCACGCCAAACGTCAGCCAAAAGACGAGGCCCATGATCACCAGAAACGCCGGAATGGCTGTGTAACGACCTGTCAGGATGCGGTCAATCTTGACGGAGCGCACGTGCTCGCGGCTCTCGTGCGGCTTGACGACGCAACGCCCGCACACGTCGCCGATAAAGCTAAAACGCATATCGGCCAGCGCAGACAGGCGGTCGGTGCCGGCCTCGCCCTCCATCTGGGTAATGATGTGCTCGATAGCGTCGAGCTCATTGCGATCCAGGTGAAGCGACTCGGTCACCAGCTCGTCGCCCTCGACCAGCTTGGTCGCCGCAAAGCGCACCGGGATGTGCGCCGTCACGGCATGGTCCTCGATCAGGTTAGCAATACCGTGGATGCAGCGATGCAGCGCACCGCCGTCCGGACCGTCGGGCGCGCAAAAGTCCAGGCGACCGGGGCGCTCGCGGAACCGCGCCACGTGCAAGGCATGATCCACCAACTCGCCGATACCCTCGTTGCGGGCAGCACTAATGGGAACAACGGGCACGCCCAACAGACTCTCGAGCAGGTTGACGTCCACGGCGCCGCCGTTGGCGGTCACCTCGTCCATCATGTTGAGCGCGATGACCATAGGACGGTCGAGCTCCATGAGCTGCAGTGTCAGGTACAGATTACGCTCGATGTTGGTAGCGTCAATGATGTCGATGATGGCGTCCGGACGCTCGTCGAGGATGAACTGACGGCTCACGACCTCTTCGCCTGTGTACGGCGACAGGGAGTAAATGCCAGGCAGGTCGGTAACGCTCGCCTCGGGATGGTTACGGATGGTGCCATCTTTGCGGTCGACCGTCACGCCGGGAAAGTTACCGACGTGCTGGTTGGAGCCCGTCAGCTGGTTGAATAACGTGGTCTTGCCGCAGTTTTGGTTGCCGGCGAGGGCAAAGTGCAGCGGCGCGCCCTCG
>DBEZQF010000018.1:0-5183 GCA_048254795.1 Collinsella sp.
CTGCGCAGCTCGCCATCGTGCAGCACGCACGGGCAATGCTTGTCCTCGCAAATCTGAGCGACCTCGGGCCAACGCGTCGAAACCACGACGTCAAAGCCCCGGGGAACCGAATCGATGGTCCGGGCAATCAGCGGCTCGCCATAGATATCGGCAAGCATCTTGTTAGAGCCAAACCGCTTGCCCTCGCCCGAAGCCATAATGACGCATCCAAGTTTCATGGTGATACCTCCCCTGAAACCATCGTACCCATAACTCGCGCCGCGGGCATCCACATCGAAAGCGCTTATCCCGCACGCCCGCGATGCAAAATAGGGGCACCCCGCCAGTTGGCAGAGCGCCCCCTTTACATGGCTTACCTCAGCCCGGCTTTAGGCCTGGAGCCAACGGGCGGTGTTGCGCTCGTCGAGGGCCTTGAGGGTAGCGGCGGGATCGGCAACCTTCTGCAGGAACATCATGGCAGCGATGGCGTACGGCTTGTAGCTGGCCTCCTTGTACATGCCCACGCGGTGCATGTCGAAGACGTCGGCGTTAACCTCGCCGTGCTCGCAGGAGACACCGGAGATGTCGGCGGGCAGCGGGTGCATAAAGATGGTGTCCTGGCCGTTGGCAGTCTTCTCCATGAGCTCGGTCGTGGAGCACCAATCCTGATGGGTGGCGTTCTGGGCGAGCAGCTCCTTCTCGAGCGCTGCGATGCCGGCGTCGTCGCCCTCGGCGTACAGGTTGGTACGCTTCTCCATGGCGGCAAACGGAGCCCAGCTCTTGGGGATCACGATATCGGCGCCCTCGAAGGCCTCGGCCATGGTGTTGACCTGTTTAAAGGTAGTGCCGGACTCGGCGGCATAGCCCTTGGCGCGCTCGACGACCTCGGGCATGAGGTCATAGCCCTCGGGGTGGGCCAGGGTGACGTCCATGCCAAAGCGGGGCAGCAGGCTGATCAGCGACTGCGGGCAGGACAGCGGCTTACCGTAAGAGGGCGAATAGGCCCAGGTGACGGCAACCTTCTTGCCCTTGAGGTTCTCAAGGCCGCCAAACTCGTTGATGAGGTAGAGCATGTCGGCAGAGGACTGCGTGGGGTGATCGGAATCGGACTGCAAGGAGATGAGCGTGGGACGGTGATCCAGAACGCCGTCCTCGTAGGCCTGCTGGACAGACTCGGAGACCTCGGCCATGTAGGCGTCGCCCTTGCCGATGTACATGTCGTCGCGGATGCCGATGACGTCGGCCATAAAGGAGATCATGGTAGCGGTCTCGCGGACGGTCTCGCCGTGAGCGATCTGGGACTTCTTCTCATCCAGGTCCTGCAGCTCAAGGCCGAGCAGGTTGGCGGCCTTAGAGAAGGAGAAGCGCGTACGGGTGGAGTTGTCGCGGAACAGGGAGACGGCCAGGCCCGAGTCGAAGATCTTGGACGAAACGTTGTTCTCACGCAGCTCGCGCAGGGCGTCGGCGACGATATAGAGAGCCTTGAGCTCATCGGTGGTCTTGTCCCAGGTGTGCAGGAAGTCGCTGCCGTACATACCCTTAAAATCGAGGCCGTTCAGCTGCTCGACGAGCTCGGTAAACTTAGCGTCCATGGAAATGTCCTTTCTAAAGATGAAACGATCGCAGTGAGTAGATGTGCTCCGGCATGCGCGTGTGGCTAGAACATGCAGAGCACCATGACGAGGACCCGCCACCGTTGAGGAAGCATGGGAGATAACGACCGCGGGCCCCAAATCAACAGGAGGCGCCGGGGGCATAAACTGTCCCCGGCTCAACAAAATCGAGGAATGGGACTAGTCGATCTTGTTGTTGGTCAGACCGGCGCGGAACACGGTGGCGTCGCCATCGGCCTGGCTCGGATCGTAGAGATTCAGGGCAGCCACATACATGGCGGCAGCGGTGACCAGATCGTCCTTGTAGGTGACCTCGTTGGGAGCATGAGCCTGAGACTCGGCACCCGGGCCAAAGCCCACGCAGGGGATGCCGTAGCGGCCCTGGATGGAAACGCAGTTCGTGGAGAAGGTCCACTTGTCGCACAGCGGACGACCGGTGCGCTTGTCCATGCTGGGCTCACAGCCGATGCGCTCGTCACCAAACATGGCCTTGTGGGCGTCGACGAGGGCCTTGACGTGCGGAGCGGTCTCCTTGTTGATCCACGTGGGGAAGTAAGCCTCGGTCTCGTAGACCTCGCCGGTCCAGGACGGACGGTCGTACATGTACATGGAGACCTTCACGTCGTCGCCGTACTTCTTGGTGGCCGGCAGGTTGCGGATCTCGTCCAGGCAGGACTCCCAGGTCTCACCAGCGGTCATGCGACGGTCGATGGAGATGGCGCAGGAGTCAGCGACAGCGCAGCGGCTGGGGCTGGTGTAGAAGATCTGGCTGACGGTGCAGGTGCCGCGGCCCAGGAAGCGGGCATCCTCGAAGTGCTCGGGATTGTACTTGGGGTCGAGCATCTTGACGAGACCCTTGATGTCGGTCGACTCGTCGCAGCCGTTGTTGTTGAGGGCGCGGACGTCGGCGATGATGTCGGCCATCTTGTAGATGGCGTTGTCGCCGCGGTCGGGAGCGGAGCCGTGGCAGGAGGTACCGTGAACGTCGACGCGGATCTCCATACGGCCGCGGTGACCGCGATAGATGCCGCCGTCGGTGGGCTCGGTGGAAATGACGAACTCGGGCTTAATGCCGTCCTTGTTGTAGATGTACTGCCAGCACATGCCGTCGCAGTCCTCTTCCTGGACGGTGCCGACGACCATGATCTTGTAGCCCTCGGGGATGAGGCCCATGTCCTTCATCATCTTGGCAGCGTAGGTAGCAGAAGCCATGCCACCCTCCTGGTCGGAGCCGCCGCGGCCGTAGATGATCTCGTCGGTCTCGTAGCCCTCATAGGGATCGGCATCCCAGTTATCGATGTTGCCGATGCCGACGGTGTCGATGTGGGAGTCGATGGCGATGATCTTGTCGCCCTCGCCCATAAAGCCCATAACGTTGCCCAGGCCGTCGACCTTGACCTCGTCATAGCCAAGGCTCTCCATCTCGGCCTTGATGCAGGCGACAACCTCGCCCTCCTCGCAAGACTCAGAGGGATGCGAGATCATAGCGCGCAGGAAGCGAGTCATATCAGCACGATGAGACTCAGCAGCAGCCTTGATAGCGTCGAAATCGAGTTCTTTAGCCATTGTTCATAACCTTTCAAACGAAGGAATCTACCTGTGAGGTGGCGGAGCGATACCTATTTACTCCGCCCCAACGATTAGCAAGTGGGGTATTCGCCTTCCCAGACGATGCGACGGTACTGATCCGGATCCGTGTCGCCCTCGGTGGAGAAGCAGAGCACGGAGCTCGTCTTGTCCAGGCCGATGAGCTCCTTGAGCTCGGCGTACTCGGGATCGAGCATGAGGGTCTCGACCAGGCCGGTGGTCACCGCGCCGGACTCGCCGGAAATGACGCGCGGGTCGCCCTTCTCGGGGGCGCCCAGGGTGCGCATGCCGCGAGCGGTGACCCAGTCGGGGCAGGACACAAAGGCAGTGACGTGGTTGCGCAGGATATCCCAGCCCAGGATGTTGGGCTCGCCGCAGCACAGGCCGGCCATGATGGAGGGCATGTCGCCGTCCACGATGCGCGGGTCGCCGTCGCCGGCGGCAGCGCCCTTGTACAGGCAGGCGGCAGGAGCGCACTCGACCACGACAAAGGTGGGCGGGTTATCGGGATACAGATTGGTGAAGTAGCCCACCACGGCGCCGGCGAGCGAACCCACGCCAGCCTGGACAAACACGTGCGTCGGGCGGTTGATGGCCATCTCGCGCAGCTGCTCGGCAGCCTCAGAAGCCATGGTGCCGTAACCCTCCATGATCCAGGACGGGATCTTCTCGTAGCCCTCCCAGGCGGTGTCCTGAACGATGACGCCGCGCTCGCAGGCGTCGGCCTCGGCGGCGGCCATGCGCACGCACTCGTCGTAGTTGACCTCTTCGATGGTCACCGTGGCGCCCTCGGCGGCGATGTTATCGAAGCGGGGCTTGGTGGAACCCTTGGGCATGTGCACGACGGCCTTCTGGCCGAGCTTGTTGGCAGCCCATGCCACGCCGCGGCCATGGTTGCCGTCGGTGGCGGTAAAGAAGGTGGCCTGGCCAAAGTCCTTGGCAAGCTGATCGGAGGTCAGGTAATCGAAGGTGCACTCGGCAACGTCCTTGCCGGTCTCGTCGGCAATGTAGTTGGCCATGGCAAACGAGCCGCCCAGGACCTTAAAGGCGTTGAGGCCAAAGCGATAGCTCTCGTCCTTAACGCACAGGTTGGACAGGCCCAGGCGCGCGGCCTGGCCGTCCAGGCGGGCAAGCGGAGTGACGGTGTACTGGGGGAACGACTGGTGGAAGGCACGGGCCTTCTTCACGTGGTCGAGGCTCATGATTCCCAAGTGCTTGTCATCGCTCTTGGGCATCGTGTTGCCCGCCCACTGGATCTTATCGGCCATACGGTGAACTCCTTAAGTCCTCTCTTGCCGGCCCCCGCATACGCGTTTCAGCCCATTCCCATTCATGCGACTGAACTTTTATGTGGATGCCAAACAAAAAGTTTGTTAGCACTGTTCTATCACACTTTTTGATTGGCAAACCTAACAAATTGTTTGTTGCCGTAATCGGTACCTTTTCGCCGACGAACGGTTACATAACGCAGCAACGCTTTCGTTATTTGCGAACAGGTGTGGATTATGGCAAAGTCTGCCCAAACGAATTTTTAGGAAGGCACCCATGACCCCGTCACAGATTGAGTTTTACAAGCGCCTCGCACACGGTCTGGCGCTCCAATTTGGCCCCAACTGCGAAGTCGTCGTCCACGATCTGGAGACCGAGGACGTGGACCACTCCATCGTAGTGATCGAAAACGGCCACGTCAGCGGGCGCAAACTGGGTGACGGCCCCAGCCATATTGTGTTTGAGTCCATGCACGAGGGCACCACCGACGTGCACGACCGCGAGCCATACCTCACCAAAACCACCGATGGCAAGCTGCTCAAGTCCTCTACCATCTTTATCCGCAACGACGAGGGCAAGCCCGTCGGCATTTTGGGCATCAACTTTGACATTACGCTTATGAAGGCTTTTGAGCGTTCGCTCGATGCCTTTACCGGCACCGGCGGCACGGGCTATACCGAGCCCGAGCCCATTACCAAGAACATCGGCGACCTGCTCGATGACCTGCTGCACGAG
>DBEZQF010000019.1:0-3695 GCA_048254795.1 Collinsella sp.
ACTGGTAGATGGGCACCTGGCGCGGCTCGGCATCTCCCGGGTGATAGCCGCCCTGAACACATGTAGTACCGATGGTCTGCTCGCTCATATCTAGCTCCCTTGCCTGGGTTACGTTTTATTCGGTTCACGATACCGCTACCCTGTACCCCTCTCAACCCATCCCCAAGGTAGGTTAAGGGACAAATTGATCAGGGGTATTTATCTCAAGCCTTGGGCATTTGCTCGATAGATAAAAATGAGGCATACATGAAGCTCTCGATGATTACATGCCCCGTCACGGGTACCATAGGCGGGTACACCGTGACCAAGGAGACAACGATGAAGCAGATCGATACCACCCAGCTCGACACCGCCGCCTGCCAGGCTCAGGCTGCCGAATACCACGCCCGCGGCTTTAACTGCGCACAGGCCGTTGCCTGCACGCTCGCACCTGCCGTCGGGCTCGACCCCCAGACCGCCTTTACCCTCACCGAGGGCTTTGGCGCCGGCATGGGTGGCATGACCGAGACCTGCGGCGCCATCTCGGGCGCTGTTGCCATCATGGGCTTTGTAATGAGCGACGGCATGGAGAACCCCAAGACCAAAGGCCAGACCTACAAGCTGTCGCGCGAGATTGCCAAGCGATTTGGCGAGAAGAACACGACGACCGTCTGCGGCACGCTCAAGGGCATCGGATCGGATAAAGGTCCGCTCCGCAGCTGCCCCGGCTGCATCGACGATGCCGTCGAGATCGCCTGCGATGTGCTAAAGCAGCTCGCCGATTAAACGGCAGCAGCATAAAACGACGGCCGGCGCGTTTGGGATCCATCCAAAAGAACGCCGGCCGTCGCCGTTAGAACTCGGCAAATTTGGGAGCGCCGACCTCGATCTCTTCGCGCCCCGCCATAAGCTCGCGCATCTTGGCGCAAAATTGCTCCTGCTCCCCCGCTTTGAATACCAGGTGAAGTGTCACGGCATCCGCGTAATCGGTATCCGAAACCTTGGCACCCGAATCCTGCGCCAAACGAAGCACCTGCTCATACTGCGGATAGGCCACATGCACGTCAACAGGCACGACACTCGTCATCTCGACAATCTGCCCGGCCTCCCGAGCAGCTGCCACCGCCGCCTGCGTCGCCGCAGTATAGGCGCGCACCAAGCCACCAGGTCCCAACAGCGTGCCACCAAAATAGCGCGTCACCACGCAGCAAACATTTTTGAGCTCTGCGCCGCGCAACACCTCGAGCGTCGGCATACCGCTCGTGCGGCTCGGCTCACCATCATCGCTCTGGCGCTCGCGTCCATCGACTAAAATCCACGCGGGAACATTGTGTCGAGCGTCGTAATGACGCTTGCGGACCATCTCAATAAAGGCATTCGCCTCATCCTCGGACTCAATATGGACCAGCTGGGCAATAAACCGGCTCTTACGGTCCACAAACTCGCCCGAAACCTCAATATTCGATTGCAGAGTTAAATAGCTGTCCAACAAAGCCCCTCAACAACAAGCAAAGCAACAAACAGCCTCAATAATACGGCAAAGGCCGTACCGATAACCCCAGTAAATA
Organism: Collinsella sp.; assembly: GCA_048254795.1. Lineage (GTDB taxonomy): Bacteria > Actinomycetota > Coriobacteriia > Coriobacteriales > Coriobacteriaceae > Collinsella. The sequence goes on from DBEZQF010000019.1 coordinate 1,548, forward strand.
GAACGGCAACGTCAATGACCAGGCAAAGACAGCGAGACGACGTCAGCTGAGTCGATTTGTCCCGAAAGAGGAGGGAGCACGCCTTATGGCGGCGACCGACAAATGAGCGCCAAATCGGCCAGCTGACGCCGTCGCAGCGTCAACAAAGTGCCGAGTGGGCCGATAAGCCGGGTTCTGTCGTGAACGGTCATTTATCTTGTCTGCACGTTACCGTGCAGCTCCACGCACGCTACCCGAACGCGGACCGGGCCGGCCCATAGCGTTCCTATTCGCGCTTGCTCCGGATGGGGCTTGCCAAGCCGCCGTGTTGCCACGACGCTGGTGGTCTCTTACACCACCGTTTCAGCTTTTCCCTTTACGCCTTGCGGCGCAGGTGGGAGTCTTCTTTTCTGCGGCGCTTTCCGTCGGATCACTCCGCCCGGCCGTTAGCCGGCATCCCGCCCTCTGGAGCCCGGACTTTCCTCACGCGTGCTGCAAGCAGCACATCGCGCGACCGTCTAGCCCACTCAGCAGTGTAAGAGTGTAGCACACCGTTGCCGCGGGCAATGGAACAACACAAGCGCTCGCACGATAAACCAAGAACCACCCATGCGCTACAATAGTCCCGTCGATGGGCAACGTCGTCAGTCGAGACGCGACCGCGCTCCGCACCCCTCCGTCTACTCGGTGCGCTCCCGCCTCCTCCCCGAGGCGGGATGTCGGCATTTTTTTCATGCACCGACAACCAAATAGCCTGTGGATGGCATGGGCAGCATCGTGCATCTCGGCACCAAATGCAAAAAGGGACCCGTCCATTACGGACGGGTCCCTTAAAACAAGTGATCGTCAAACCGATTTACTCGGCGTCGGTCTCCTCGTCCTTCTTCTCGGAAGGCAGCGGGGTAACCTCGATCTCGACGCCCAGAGTCTCAGCAGCAGACTTCATGGACAGGGAGATACGACGACGGTCGAGGTCGATCTCCATGACCTTGACCTGAACCTTGTCGCCCACGTGGGTGACCTGAGAAGGCTGATCGACGTGCTTGTTGGCCATCTCGGAGATGTGCACCAGGCCCTCGATGCCCTCGCCCAGATCGACGAAAGCACCGAACGGGACAAGCTTGGTCACAGTGCCCTCGACGATAGCGCCGACGGGGTACTTCTTGACCAGTGCGCGCCACGGATCCTCGGTGGTCTGCTTGAGACCCAGGGAGATGCGCTCGCGGTTGAGGTCGACGTCGAGAACCTCGACCTCGACCTCCTGGCCGACCTTGACAACCTCGGAAGGATGGTTGACGTGGTTCCAGGAAAGCTCGGAGATGTGGATGAGGCCGTCGATACCGCCGAGGTCGACGAAGGCGCCGAAGTCGACGATGGAGGAAACGGTGCCCTGGAGACGCATACCAGACTTGAGCTTGGACAGGATCTCGGAGCGCTCGGCCTTACGGGACTCCTCGAGAACGACGCGACGGGAGAGGACGACGTTGTTGCGGTTGCGGTCCATCTCGATGACGCGAGCCTCGATGCGGGTGCCCATGTAGGAGGTGAGGTCCTTGACGCGACGGAGGTCGACGAGGGAAGCGGGCAGGAAGCCACGCAGGCCGATGTCGAGGATCAGGCCGCCCTTGACAACCTCGATAACCTCGCCCTCGACGTTCTCGCCGGAGTTGAACTTCTCCTCGATGCGGCTCCAAGCACGCTCGTACTCGGCACGCTTCTTGGACAGGACCAGACGACCGTCCTTGTCCTCCTTCTGGAGAACCAGAGCCTCGATGGGATCACCGAGTGCAACGATGTCTGCAGGGTTAGCGTCCTTGCGGATGGACAGCTCGCGGACCGGGATAACGCCCTCGGACTTGAATCCGATGTCAACGAGCACCTCGTCATGCTCGATCTTAACGACAGTGCCGTTAACGAGATCGCCCTCATCAAAGTCGGTAATCGTACCGTCGATGAGGTTGTTCATCTCCTCCTCGTTGACATCGTCAAGAGAGAAAATGGACGAGTTCTGAATCTCACTCAAAGGTGGACCCCTTTCGAACTACGGGGCCCCGATTGCTAGGACCTACAGAAGGGTGCGACAAGCACACAACGTTTAGGAACACTCGGGAGCCGACAGATACTAATGTGACGCTTATGCAATCACGTTCGTATAGGTTACGGGGAAAT
>DBEZQF010000020.1:0-5561 GCA_048254795.1 Collinsella sp.
GTCCTTCATATCCAAACTCAATAAAACCGCAGGTCACGGCTATATAGATACGCCCGGCACCGTGTATCTAGAGGTTTTCGTTGACAGCCCCCAAGGTGGCATCGTATTATCTTCTTCGTTCGCGGGGGCGGCGGTCCAAAAGACCAAAGGACCTGCGGATACTTGAACGATTGGGAGTTTGCCCGAGTGGTTAATGGGGACGGGCTGTAAACCCGTTGGCTCTGCCTACATAGGTTCGAATCCTATAGCTCCCACCCGTCAAGTGCCTGTATAGCTCAGTCGGTAGAGCACTTCGTTGGTAACGAAGAGGTCACCAGTTCAAGTCTGGTTGCAGGCTCCATCCGGCGGTGTAGCTCAGTTGGTTAGAGCACACGGTTCATACCCGTGGCGTCACTGGTTCGAATCCAGTCACCGCTACCATAGGTAACACGGTGGCTTCTCAATAGTATGTTGAGAGGCCACTATGGTATAAAGGCAAAGTCCCGTCCGGGGACGACCTGTTAAGAGGAGGGCTTTATGGCCAAAGAGAAGTTTGAGCGCACTAAGCCGCATGTTAACATCGGCACCATTGGTCACGTCGACCACGGCAAGACCACGCTGACCGCTGCCATCACCAAGGTTCTCTCCGAGACCGAGGGCTGCAAGGCTGACTTCACTGCGTTCGAGAACATCGACAAGGCTCCCGAGGAGCGCGAGCGCGGCATTACGATTTCCGTCTCCCACGTTGAGTACGAGACCGCTGCCCGTCACTACGCTCACGTTGACTGCCCGGGCCACGCTGACTACGTCAAGAACATGATCTCCGGTGCTGCTCAGATGGACGGCGCTATCCTGGTCATCGCCGCTACCGACGGTCCCATGGCTCAGACCCGCGAGCACATCCTGCTCGCCCGTCAGGTCGGCGTTCCCTACATCGTCGTCTTCCTGAACAAGTGCGACATGGTCGACGATGACGAGCTCATCGACCTCGTCGAGATGGAGACCCGTGAGCTCCTCTCCGAGTACGATTTCCCCGGCGACGACATCCCCGTCATCCGTGGTTCCGCTCTGGGCGCTCTCGAGGGCGACGCCAAGTGGATGGACGCTATCCGCGAGCTCATGAAGGCCGTCGACGAGTACATCCCGACGCCTGCTCGTAACAACGACCTCCCGTTCCTGATGGCCGTTGAGGACGTTATGACCATCTCCGGCCGTGGTACCGTTGCTACTGGCCGTGTCGAGCGCGGTGAGCTCAAGCTCAACGAGCCCGTCGAGATCGTCGGCATCAAGGATACCCAGAACACCGTCGTTACCGGTATCGAGATGTTCCGTAAGTCCATGGACTTCTGCGAGGCTGGCGACAACGTCGGTCTGCTGCTCCGCGGCATCAAGCGCGAGGACATCGAGCGCGGCCAGGTTCTCTGCAAGCCCGGTTCGGTTACCCCGCACACCAAGTTCACCGGCGAGATCTACGTTCTGACCAAGGAGGAGGGCGGCCGTCACACCCCGTTCTTCGATGGTTATCGTCCTCAGTTCTACTTCCGTACCACCGACGTTACCGGTACGGTCAAGCTCCCCGAGGGCACCGAGATGGCTATGCCTGGTGACCACATCACCATCGAGGGCGACCTCATCCACCCGATCGCCATGGAGGAGGGCCTGCGCTTCGCTATCCGCGAGGGTGGCCACACCGTCGGTTCGGGCATCGTCTCCACGATCATTGAGTAAATTAGCTCTTTGATATAGCTGACTTAGAGAACCCGGCACTTATATGGGTGCCGGGTTCTTTTCTGCAATGGATATTGAGCCGTTGCTGGTGTCGAGAGGATCGATAATGGTCCTGGATGCACCGTCGATTAGCTCTCGATGGCTTCATTGATGTGTTCCAAATATGAATGGATCCACCGAGAACCAATTGACTCGAGGTTTTCATTGACAGCACTTACGTGGAGCTGATAAAGTAACAACTCGTGCCCGTACGGGGCGGAAATGAAAGGTTCAGGATACATGCGTACTCTAGTTACTCTTGCGTGCACTGAGTGCAAGCGCCGCAACTATACGACCACCAAGAACAAGTCGACCATGCCTGATCGTATGGAGATCAAGAAGTATTGCCCCTGGTGCCGTCACCACACGCTGCACAAAGAGACTCGCTAGTCTCTAGTCACATACGCCAGTAGTTCAATTGGTAGAGCATCGGTCTCCAAAACCGAGTGTTGAGGGTTCGAGTCCTTCCTGGCGTGCCAGTCATTATTCCGTAAGCTCCCACTTGGGGGCTTACGGTTTACTCATGTATAAGCGCATTGCGCGGAGGTAACCCAAATGGCCAACAAGATGAACAAGAAGAAGGCTCAGCAGCCGGCACCTGCCAACAAAGCTGCCGCCAACTCCAAGGTTGAGGCCAAGAAGGCCGTTGCCAAGAAGAACGAGAAGGCTGCGAAGTCCAAGAAGAACGAGAAGCCTGGTTTCTTCGCCCGCACCAAGAAGTATTTCGCTTCGGTCAAGTCCGAGATGAAGCGTGTCACGTGGCCCGATAAGAAGGAGCTCGTGAACTACTCGGTTGTTGTTTGCGCTTCTCTGATCGTCGTCGGCGTCGTCATCGCTCTGCTCGATGTTGGCTTTGGCGAGGCTCTTGCTCTGTTCTCTGGATTGAGGGGCTAAACCATGTCTAAGCGTTGGTACGTCGTTCACACTTACTCTGGATACGAGAACCGCGTTAAGTCCGATCTCGAGCATCGCATCGAGACTATGGGCATGCAGGACCGTATCTTTGATATCGAGATTCCTATGGAGCGCGTCACCGAGATTAAAGAGGGTGGCAAGCGTGAGACCAAGGATTCCAAGATCTTCCCGGGTTATGTCCTGGTCCGCATGGAGATGGATGACGATGCTTGGACGTGTGTTCGTAACACGCCTGGCGTCACCGGTTTCCTAGGCGGCAACGGCAAGCCCGCTCCGCTTTCCCGCGACGAGTACAACAAGATGACTCGTCGTCCCGGTAAGGGCGATTCGCCCAAGCGCACCTCGGTTGATATTGAGGTCGGTACGTCCGTCCGCGTCACCGATGGCCCGCTTACCGACTTTGATGGCAAGGTCTCCGAGGTTAACACCGAGGCTGGCAAGCTCAAGGTCACGCTGATGATCTTTGGCCGCGAGACGCCGGTCGAGCTCGACTTTAACCAGGTCGCTGTCATCGCTTAAGTTTTCGTCCGTTCGCGCGAGCGTGCTTCTTCTGTGACTGCTCATCTCAGGAGTGCTTCTAACACGTGCGTGCTTACGATATAGCAAGTACTTCACACTCGTGATTCGAAAGGAATGACCATGGCTGAGAAGAAGGTTGCCAACGTCATTAAGCTCCAGATTCCTGCTGGTGCAGCAAACCCCGCTCCTCCCGTCGGCCCCGCCCTGGGCGCTGCTGGCGTGAACATCATGCAGTTCTGCCAGGCCTTTAACGCCGAGACGCAGGACAAGAAGGGTGACATCATCCCCGTTGAGATCTCTGTCTACGAGGACAAGTCCTTCTCCTTCATCACCAAGACCCCGCCGGCGGCTCACCTTATCAAGAAGGAGCTGAACCTCAAGTCTGGTTCCGCTAAGCCCCAGGCTGACAAGGTTGGTCAGCTCTCCCAGGAGCAGCTCACCAAGATCGCCGAGATCAAGATGCCGGACCTCAATGCCAACGACATTGACGCCGCCAAGAAGATCATCGCCGGTACCGCCCGTTCCATGGGCGTCACCATCGCTGAGTAGCGATTTCTTATGGTAACGGCGGGTGCTCCGACCGGGGCGCCCGTTAAATGTGTGCAATAGGGCACACGATACGATGTGGGAGGGCTCACGCCCGTTTAACCACAGGAGGTAATGCACATGGCTAAGCATGGTAAGAGCTATAACGCCGCTGCCGAGAAGATCGACCGCGCCACGCTCTACACCCCCCTTCAGGCTGCCAAGCTCATCAAGGAGCTCGACACCGCCAAGTTCGACGAGACCGTCGAGGCTCACTTCCGTCTGGGCATCGATACTCGTAAGGCTGACCAGAACATCCGTGGTTCCATCTCCCTGCCCCACGGCACCGGCAAGACCGTTCGTGTTGCCGTCTTCGCCGAGGGCGAGAAGGCCCGTGAGGCTGAGGCTGCCGGCGCCGACATCATCGGTTCCGACGAGCTCGTCGCCCAGATTCAGAAGGGCGAGATCAACTTCGACGCCGCTATCGCTACGCCGAACATGATGGCCAAGGTTGGCCGCATCGGTAAGATCCTTGGTCCCCGTGGCCTCATGCCGAACCCCAAGCTCGGCACCGTGACCATGGACGTCGCCAAGATGGTCTCCGAGCTCAAGGCTGGCCGCGTTGAGTACCGCGCCGACCGCTACGGCATCTGCCACGTGCCCCTGGGCAAGAAGTCCTTCTCTGAGCAGCAGCTCGTCGAGAACTACGCTGCCCTGTACACCGAGATTCTGCGCGTCAAGCCCTCTTCTGCTAAGGGCAAGTACGTCAAGTCCATCTCCGTGTCTTCCACCATGGGCCCTGGCGTCAAGGTCGATCCCGCTGTCCAGCGTGACTTCCTGGCTGAGTAACTGCTAGTTACTGCCTGAGCAAAGCAAGCATTGCTAAAGAAACCCGGTTCTGTCTCGTGCAGGACCGGGTTTCTTGCTATCGCGTCAAAAGCACCACAAAGGGGACAGTGTCCTCTTTGTGGTGGTTACCAGGGTGTTCTGGCCGTTGAGGGCTCGATGGCTTCGTGGCGTTTGAGCTCGCGGCGCATGGTTTGCGAGTTGAGCCAGGCTGCCTGCCAGCCACGGATGGGGTAGCGCGCTTCGTCGAGCTCAAACTGCGTATAGCCGCAGGCGTTGATAATCGTCGTCCCGCACGCGTGTTGCCGCTCGCGCTGAAAATCGGGACCGTAGCTCTGGTGCACATGCCCGTGCACCATGTAGTCGGGTCTCCAAGACTCAAGCGCTGTGTTAAAGCATTCGAATCCTCGATGTGGCAGATCATCCAGATCGCCCATGCCGGCGGCGGGCGCATGGGTCAGCAGGATGTCGCAGCCGCCGACCATCTTCACTTTGTGTGACAGCTTGCGCACGCGCTTGGCCATCTCGCGCTCGGTGTACATGTTGGCGCCATCTCGGTAGCGCATGGAGCCGCCAAGCCCCGCAATGCGGACGCCTCGATACACGTACACGGTGTCTTCGACGCAGATACAGCCGCCCGGTGCATGACGTGCGTAGCGGTCATCGTGATTGCCGCGCACGTAGATGAGCGGTTTGTTGATGACCGTGACCAAAAACTCAAGATAATCCGGGTCCAGATCGCCAGCGGACAAAATCAGGTCGACACCTTCAAAACGCTCCTTGCGAAAGCACTCCCATAGGCATCGTTCTTCGGTATCGGCTATGGCAAGGATTTTCATAGGGCGTGGACTTTCGGCTCATCGTCGAGTTGCGGAATGGTGCCTACCACGTTGTCCGCCAGCCAATTCATCTCGACAATCTGCGTGCTCGGCAGCGGAGGGAAGCCTTCGATCTGTACCACGCCGTTCTGGCTGTGGAGCTCGCCGCCAAAGGGGTTGATGGATCCCTCA
>DBEZQF010000021.1:0-6240 GCA_048254795.1 Collinsella sp.
ACCGGGACGGGTTCAACGGCAGGCCCCGCCGACCGATTGCAAGCGGTCGGCGGGGCCATTGTGGCTCTTGACAGCGGATTGGGTCATATGAGCGAACGGACACCAGGGCGAGCAAGGTGCCTTGAAACGAGGCGGCATTGACCTTCTGGTCATGCCGCCGAAGTTGAAAGGCAGATTGCCGCTCTGGCGGGCTTGCAGCGTCGACCGATCCGCCGTTCGTTAGAACGGCGGAACCAACCCTACATCACCATAACGTAGCGCGATCCCACGTAGTACTGCTTACCCATCAAAACCGGCTCGTCATCGGGACCGGTAAAGCCGGCACGCAGGTTGAGCAGCGGATCGTGCGGAGCAATGCCCAGCTCGGCCGCCTGCTCGGCGTTAGCTCGAACGGCCTCGACCGTACGGTAGCCAACCGAGACAATCGGGATTCCGCCAACACGCTCGACCTCGGCAAAAATAGACTTGTCCTCAAGATCGGCCGTCAACAGCTCGCGGTAGGCATCAAACGGCACAAAGATGTTCTCCTCAAAGATGGGCTCGCCGTCGGCCGTACGCACGCGCTTGATATGCAGCAGCAGCGCATCCTTCTGCAGGCCAAAGAACTCCATCTCGTTTTGGCGCGCCGGAACGATCTGGCGATCGATCACGTGCGCACCGGCCTTCATGCCGTTGCCGGCACACAGCGCGGTAAACGTCTGCAGCGTCGAGGCGTGAAACTGGCGATTGATGTGCGGCGTGGAGACAAAGGTGCCACGGCCCTGCTGCTTAACCAGGTAGCCATCGGAGCACAGCTCCTCGACGGCGCGGCGCACCGTAATGCGGCTCACGTCGTACTGCTCGGCTAGCTCAAGCTCGGACGGAATACGCTCCTTGGGTGCATAAACACCTTTCTCGATCGCATCCTTGATTTCGTCGTAAATCTGCTGGTAAAGCGGTGCATTTTTGGGCGCAGGCATATCTAATCACTCTTATCGAAATATCGAAATAACTAATACGTATATAACGTCTAGTTTCATATTACCTCATAATGATAAAACGATACACCCTCCCTACCAAAAAGCGACAGCTTCATTTTGGTAGGTTTTATCTGGGCAAACGAGAGCCTCTCGAAAGCAACGGGGCTTTCGGGGGGCTCGTTCGGATGGGTTGCGCAGGACCGGCAAAATGCCAATACTCTACTTGCCGTCGTCCTGCTGCAGGCTGTCCTGTTCGCTGAGGCGCGCCTGCCTGCTGGCCATGCGTGCGGGCTTGTCGGGATCGGGAACGGCCGTGGGCATGGGCTCGTCGACATGACCACCCCACCAGCCGCCCACAAAGTTGAGCGTGTGGAACACGTTGATCACGGCGCCGGGATCAACGTCGCACACCAGCTTGATAATGTCCTGACTCTCGTAGGTCGAGACAACGGTGTTCAGCAGGTACATCTTTTCGCGGCTATATCCGCCGACGACCTCGGCGCAGCTAATGCCGTGCTGAAAATGGTTTACGTAGGCAGTCATGACCTCGTCTGCCTTACGCGTCGTGATCTGCAGCGTCACGCGATCGTAGCGACGATAGAAACTGTCGATAGTCTTGGTCGAAATAAACTGGAACACGATGGAATACGCCGCCTTGTCCCAGCCAAACATAAAGCCAAAGATCGCCAGGATAAAGCAGTTGAAACCAAAGATGACGCCCCAGATGGTCTTGCCCGTGTGGTTGGAAACCCACAGCGCGATAAAGTCGGTGCCGCCGGTGGATGCGCCGGATTTAAGCGCGATGGCAGCGCCCAGACCCGAGACCACGCCGCCAAAAATGATGAGCATGATCTTGTCGCCCAAAAACGGCGCGAAGTGAAAGACGTTGAGGAACAGCGATGAGAGCACGACCTGCATCATCGAGAAGATGACGAAGCGCTTGCTAATGCCGCTCCAACATAGGAGCGCCACGGGGATGTTGAGCGCGAGCATGCCGAGCGAGATGTCGATATGAACGCCACCCAGCGAGGTAACGCGATCGAGTAGGACCGCGACGCCGGTAAGACCGCTCGGAAGCAGGTCGGCGGGCTGAATGAACGCCTGGATCAGAAATGTCTGGAGAACGGCGGAAATGGTGACCGCCACAGCGGTAATGGCACGGCGGACGATGGTGAGGCGGCCGAGCACGAGCACGCGGTCCGTGAGCTGATCGATGGCGTTCGCCACGCAGGCTCCTTTCGAAGGCAGATGTAGTTGTGGGGTATGTCCGCGATTGTAGCATGGAGCGTGCGGGGGCGCTTCAATTCACCCTCTCTCGACAACCAAAGCGGGACCAGCAACCCCACGACCAAAGGCCCAAATTACAAGTGAGTAGACTTTACGCGACCTGCAGAGCACACCCAAAACCGCCACCCCTGTGACCTGCGGTTTTACAAAGGAAGATATGCATTGTGCTCGGCCTGCGCCAAAAAGTCTACTCACTTAGTCCGAATCGAAGCCAAACGGATCAAAATCGAAACCAAATTGAGCCAGTCCACCGCAAAAAACGTTTGAACCCGTGCTTCTCGCGGCGGATTGACACTACAAAGCGGCCAAAATGTCGGTCAGATTATCAATAACGGCATCGGCTCGCGATTGATCGAGGTTGACACCCTCGTGCGGACGCAGCGCCAGGACGCGGGCGCCGGAGCGCTTACCAGCCTCGATGCCCAAAGGCGAATCCTCGATAACCAGGCACTCGGCAGGCTCCACCCCCAGTGCCTCCATGGCACGCAGGTAGATCTCGGGGTCGGGCTTAAACGCACTGCACTCGTGACCGCTGATGGTGTAGTCCAGCACGTCGGGGATACCGGCAATCTCCACCAGCTCGTCGATCAACTCGCGATAGGACGAGCTCGCGATGGCACACTTCACGCCGCGCTCGTGCAGTGCGCGCATCACCGGCTCCGTCTGCTCGTTGAGCAGCTCGGCATACGGAACGGGATGGTCCGGGCTATAGACCTGCTTGTACTCCACGCGCAGACGCTCGCGCAGCTCAACATCGCCGGGCACCAGCGCCTCCCAAATGGCCGGCTCGTTAGACCCCGAAAGATCGGGGATCTCGTCAAAGTGGAACCCCTTCTCCTCCATAAACGCCACGCGACGACGGTTGTAGAACCACTCGGTATCGACCAGCACGCCGTCCATGTCAAACAGCACTGCTTTGATCATACGCATCTCCTCCCACCTGCCAAAAAGGGACAGGTTTATTTTGGTAGGTTTTATCTGGGGTTTTGTGGCGCGACGGATACGCCCTCCCCAGAGCAAAAAAGGGGACGGGGCGCAAACCCCATCCCCTCTCAATCAACCCGTAAGGTCTACTTACTTGTGATTAGTAGGAAAGCTTCCACATGTAGCGACGCATGGTCAGCGGGTGCTGACGGGCCTCGGCGATCTGGTTGCCGTACTCGCGCATAACGGCGAGGTGCAGCAGCGGGTTGAAGTAGGTGATGACGCTCGCGGGCACGGCGTCAGCCAGGCCGTAGTCCTTGGAGTCGATCAGAGCGACCTTGGCGCCCATGCGCTCAAGGAAGGTGAGGGCGCGGGCGTCCATCGGACGGGTGGCGCCATCGGACATGAAGAAGACGTAGGGCTTACCCTCGGTGGAAACCTCGAACGGGCCGTGGAAGTACTCGCCGGTGTTGTAGGCGGCGGCGTCGATCCACTGCATCTCGGTGAACAGGAAGGCGGCGTGAGAATAAGCCATCTTCTCGGAGGCACCGGAAGCCATGAAGTAGATCATCTTGTCGTCCTTGAAGTCCTCGGCGAACTTCTTGGCGAGCTTCTTGCAGTGCTGAGCGGCGTTCTCGCAGAGATCGAAGATGTTGGTGAGGCCGGTGATCATGTCCTCGTAGTGGTCATAACCCTCGGTCTGCTGAAGGATCTCGAGAGCAAGAGCGATGGCGTAGCCGGGCTTCTCGCACTTGGCAGCGTAGTTGGCGTGGAAGCCGTGGACGATGACGTGGTCGGCGTCGACGGTCAGAGCGGAGCCAGCCTTGTTGGTGAGGGAGACGACCGGGCAGTTGTGCTTCTTGGCGGTCTTGTTGGCCTCGACGGTCTCGGGCGTGGAGCCACCGAGGGAGCAGGTGATCACGAAGGTGTGCTCGTTGACCCAGGAGGGCGTGTCGTAGTTGAACTCGTTAGCAGTGAAGATCTGAACGTTCAGCTTGTCCGTGTTGTTGGCCAGGAAGTACTTGGCGGGGTACAGGTCGGACATGGAAGCGCCGCAGCCGACGAAGGCGACGCTGTGGATCTCGTGGTTGGACAGGACGTCAGCGACGATCTGCTTAGGGAGGTTAAGGTCGATCTCGTACATCTGACACATTCCTTTCGATTTTTGCGGCGCCACATTGCCGGGCGCACGCAGGGTTACCGTGATTTGGACCGAGTCGCCGGCCCGTTGAGGATGTGACAAAGGGACTGCCCTTTGTCACGTATAGGGATGGAAGCCTGCCTGGGGTATGGGATGCCAGGCAGGCCCCCGGGGGAAAGCGGTTAGGCGCTTGGTCGCGACTAGGCCAGGATGCCGGCCGCGGAGAGGGCGATGCCGCCCACAATGGCGATCACGAGAAGCCAACCGGTGTTGACGTTCTTCTTGATGAGCCAGTACATAAGGCCGGTGAGGCCAAGGGAGATCATCTGGGGCATCATGCCGTCCAGGATGTCCTGGATAACGACGGTGCCCTCAGCGAACTGCAGCGGGGTGGTGGCGCCGATCAGCGTGGCGATCATGCCGCCCACGGACATAAGACCCACGATGCCGCAGACATACATGAGCTTCTCCATGAGGTCGCCGCCCTGAAGCTTGCTCAGGTACTCGTGGCCGCCCTGATAGCCCATCTTGGCGGCGAACCAAGTAATCAGCACAGAGGGGACGATGGAGATGAGCATGGCCAGGATCGGGCCCATGATGGAGCCCTGCTGAGCCAGCTGAACGCCCAGGCCAAAGGCGATAACGCGGATGGTGCCCTGGAAGAAGGAGTCACCGATGCCGGAAAGCGGACCCATGAGGGAGGTCTTGACCGCGTTGATCGAATCGGGATCGAAGTTCTCGGGATCCTTGGCGTACTCCTCCTCCATGGAGGCGGTGAGGCCCAGGATAAAGGCGCTCGTCTGCGGGGTGCAGTTGTAGAACGCCATGTGACGGTGGTAAGCCTCTTTCTTAGCAGCGAGCTGCTTGGGGTCGGACTCGTCCGGATAGAGGCGGTCGAGCGTGGGAACCATGCCGTAGAGGAAGCCCATGTTCATCTGACGCTCGTAGTTCCAAGAGGCCTGGATGGCCCAGGAGCGCCAGAAGAACTGGCTGACCTTCTTGTTCAGGGACACGTCCTTGGTTGCGGTTGCCATAGTGTGTTCCTCCTTAGTCTTCGTCGTCTTCGAGCGGATCGTAGTCGGAATCGACACCGGCGGCTGCATGGGAACCGTTGAACTTGAAGCCCATGAAGACGACAGCCAGGCACACACCGATCAGAGCGACCGCGATGACGGACAGGTTGAGGTAAGCGGCGAGCAGGAAACCGATGAACAGGAACGGAGTCATACCCTTCTTGATCATCATGGTGAGCAGCAGGGCCAAGCCGTAGGCGGTCATGATCTTGGTCGAAACGTTAAGACCAGTGGACAGCCACTCGGGAACCATGTTGACGATGGCCTGAACCAGGTCGGTGCCAACAAAGACGGCGAGGAAGATCGGCAGGAAGTACATGACGGCGTACAGACCGGAGCCGGCGCAGATGTGCATGCGGTAGGCGGTCTTGAACTTTCCGTTATCGATCGCGCTATCTGCCACATGGGTGAGGGCGGCGATGATGGAACGGAACACGATGCCGAGGAGCTGACCCAGGACGGCGACCGGGATGGCGATCGTCATGGCGGTCTCGGCGGAAGCATCGGTCAGGCACGCAAAGGCAGCGGCCACGATGCCGCCCAGGACCATATCGGGCGGAACGGCGGCGCCGACCTGCACCAGGCCCATGGACACGAGCTCGACGGCGGCGCCGACGGCAAGGCCGGTGGGCACATCGCCCAGCAGCAGACCGACGAGCGTGGCGCCAACGAGGGGCTGCTCGAAGTTAAGACGACCGAGCAGGCGGGAGTCCCACATGCAGAACACGCCGACGAGGCCGACGAGCACCGCACTGATGAACGTATTCATACCCTTCTCCTTTCAGTCAGGCAAAAGCCTGGTTGATTACAGCTTGGCGTCGATGTCGACGCTCTGATACGTAGGGGTCTGCTGGAC
>DBEZQF010000022.1:0-24370 GCA_048254795.1 Collinsella sp.
CCCGAGAAGCTGTCATGCAGGCTCTTGCCGGCAATCCACGGCAGCTCGACGACCTCGCAGACCGTGTTGACCAGCTCGGAGCAGTCAGTAAAGTGGCCCTTGTCGTTGAGGGCCTCGCAATCCTGAACACGCCAATAGCCATCGGTGTGCGTGATGTAGTACTCGTGATCGTTGATCGACACGAAAGCGCGCGTCTTGGAACGCAGCAGCTTCAGAAATCCTTCGAAATCGGTCTCGACGACATCTCCAGCCTGGAACATGATGTTACCTCCTGGCCCGGCGCCACCACGGCGCATTGATAAACGTTGGTACTCCTTTAGTAAAACCTTTATCAAAGGTTATGCGTTCGTCATTTAGGCAAGTGGTAAAAAACCGCAGGGTAGACGGGATAAAACGTTTAACCATCCCATTTGTTTGTCACATTCTGAAGGTACTTTTATGCAAACCTACTTTCCCAATTGGAATCTATCCTTTTGGCCGGGCAATTGACCGTCTATCGTTTAAGCCCGACGGGTATGAACGGGGCATCTGCAACGCCACCGCAAGGAGACACCATGGAGACTATCGAAGCACTCATTCACCGCCGCAGCTGCCGCAACTACAGCGATCGTCCCGTCGAGGCTGAAAAGCTTGCACGTATTATCGAAGCCGGCCAATATGCACCGAGCGGCATGGGCCGCCAGCCGGTGACGTTTGTCGCCGTCACCGACCCCGCGACCGTCGAGCGTCTCTCACAGCTCAACGCCCAAGTCATGGGCAGCAACAGCGACCCCTTCTATGGCGCCAAGACCGTTGTGGTGGTGCTGGTTGACCGCAGCGTGCCCACACATCTGGAAGACGGCTCGCTCGCCATGGGCAACCTGCTCAACGCTGCCTATGCGCTGGGCGTTGATTCGTGCTGGATTCATCGCGCCCACGAGGTTTTCGATTCGCCCGAGGGCCTGGAGCTACTGGCCAGTTGGGGTCTACCCGCCGACGGCAGCCTGCGCGGTGTCGGTCACTGCATTCTGGGCTATGCCGAGGACACGCTGCCCGAGCCCAAACCCCGCCGCGACAACGTGGTCTACGTAAGGTAATTAGTTCCGCCATTCTACCGAACGGCGGGCTCGTTGACGCTGCGCGGGCCGCATTCACGCCAATCTGACGTTCAATTTCGAGGGCGCGACCAGAAGGTCAGCGCCCTCTCATTTCACGTCACCTTGGCGCAAATGCGGCTCGCTCGCTTTTGGCGACTGACATCGAATGAGCCACTGTCTTGGGCAGCTAAAAAAGCCCCGTCCCAAATTAGCTGCCCCACTCGCAACTTATCCCGCCGATGGAGTTATTGCCGTTTCGCTCGTCTGATTCGCATCGACGTCGTCGCCTTGCTTGTCTTCGTCCTTTTGAGCATCGGCGATGGTGGTGGCCGCCGCGACGATGCCGCGCTGGGGCGCGACGCCTGTCTGGGTCTGAGCGCCCTCGATAACTTCTGTACCTACATGCGCGAGCTCGGGCGATTTAAACATTGCGTCCAAGTTGGCGCCACCGCCGGCGTAGCCAAGCGCAGCGAGCGCGATGACGATCACTGCAACGGCGGCCACGATCGGCACGTAGCGATGCCAGCCGGCGGGATTGAGCCCGCTGCGGCGAGCCGCCCCGCGGCTGATGTAGCCGAGCGTTCCGTCGTGCTTGAGCTTTGAGCCCACCACGCGTTTGCGGCCCAACAGCGAGGACTCTGCCTGCATTGCCAAGCGGGCGCTTGCCGAAGGATAGCCGTATTTAGTGCGCTTGAACGAGCCATCAAACCCCGAGGCGTGTTTGCCCCACGTCACCGATGTCGTGCGTCGGTTAACCGGCACAGCGCTCCGCCTTCTGCGGCTCGGTTTTGAAGTCTCAGCCATATGCCCTCGCACGCCGTAACCAAATCGAAACAATAACGCTTTGGACTGTAGCACACGCGTCGCGCGCGGTCACGGGCGCCTCGCCCAACGGTCATCGTCCTTCAGCAAGCGCCACAGCGTTGTACGGCTTATGCCCAGCACCTCCGCCGCACGGGTTCGGTTGCCGTGGAGATGGTCTACAACCAGATGCGCGATATCTCGCTCGGTATCGGCCAGCGGTCGCAGGATATACAGGTCACTTTCGAGCGTCGGGGCGCCAAAGGTTGCGGTCTTAATCACGTCCTCTTGGGCGAGCACTTCCTCCGCCACAGCGCGGTCCACCGTGCCCGTCCCCGCCAATATATACAGTCGTTCCGAGACCTCGCGAAGCTGCAGATAATTGCGCGGCCAGCGGTAAGCATCGAGCGTCTTCGTCGCCGCGGCAGACAGCGTGGGTGCTGCCGTCTCAAATGCATCAGCGAGATATTCCAAATAGCGCGCAACCTTCGTCGACGCGGCTCCCTGCTCGGCAATTGCCGGCGCCACGCTCACCGCACAGGCGAGGCGCTCGGTCACAAAGGCGGCTTGATCACTTTCGCCGCCGCCCGGCATGTCATTCGCTGTCAGCACCACATGGCAGCGCGTCGCCAACGCGGTGTCGGTCATCGTGGAGACCAGCTCGCGGAGGCGCTGGGGGCCAACCGCATTCCAGCCCTCAATGCAAAGGGTCAGCCCCGTTTGGAACAACGGCGATTCGGCGCTTTTGAGCACATGGCGCCAACCGCGCTCGGTGAGCTCATCGAGCGCAACGGAAACAAAGGGCTGACCGGCAAAAGGACCGTCCAGATAGAGGCGCTTGGCGATCTCGACCTGACCCGCTCCCAGCTCGCCCTCGAGCATAAGGGGCACACCGCGCGCGTAACTCTCTGCAACCGGCGCAGCCACCGAGGCCGCCCCCTCAGCGATGCCGTACGCGCTCGATTCGTAGCGGGCCTCAACCTCGTCGGCGTTGAGCCACTCGATGCCCGCATGCGCCGCGGCGCCGCGCACCTCGCGGACCACGACGGCCCAAAGGCCCCCGCCCTCTTTGTCGGTGGGGCGAACGGTCAGGCTCAGGCGCGTACCCGCACGCCCCATAACAAGACGCGCGCCGTCTCCTATACGGTCGAGGCGTTCGGCAACAAAAGTCGCCACATCCCGCTCAAGCGCCGCGTCATTCATGGTCGAGATCGCGACGTCCCCACGCGCATCGATTGCCAATGCCGAGGCCCCGGCAGCAGCCAGGGCCTCGGTCAAGATGTTCAGCTTGGCATCGCTATCCATGATTCGCCTCTGTCCGCAGCGACGTGCAACCGCCGACGGTCGCACGACCGAGTGTTTCAAAATTGAACGATATTGCTCACCAAACACTATAGGGCAGAAAGCGCCGTCCTGCGAGTATAGGTGTTGCCCCGCATCGCCATCCTGGCGGGGCGATAAGAGCTCTTCGGGACTTATAAACCTGCGGACAAGCCATACCCGCAAGAGCTCCTATCGCTCCACCGTGAGAATGCGCTCACCAGCACGCAGCACGCAAATAAGCTACTTCTCTACCAGATTCCCAGCACGTGCTGCATTCCCAAACTCATGCACGCAATGCCAATCCAGCAGCAAAAGCCCAGCGCGATGGGCTTGCCGCCCTTTTTGACCAGCTCAACGATATCGGTATTAAAACCAATAGCCGCCATGGCCATCACAATAAAGAATTTCGACAGCTCCTTGATGGGCGCCGTGATGGACACGGGAAGCTGAAACACCGTAGTGATCACGCTCGCCAGCACAAAGAACAGCACAAACATGGGAAACGCGCGTTTGAGGGAGAACGTGCTTTTGGCGTCGCCGCCGGCCTTGCGCGCCAGATGCATCTGCCAGCAAGCAAGCGCCAGCGTGATGGGAATGATGGCCAGCGTCCTGGTGAGCTTGACCACTGTGGCGCTCTCGAGCACATTGGCGCCGGGGTGCATGCTGTCCCAGGCGCTCGCCGCAGCCGTTACGGACGAGGTGTCGTTGATGGCGGTACCGGCAAACAGGCCAAAGCCCTCGTTGGTCAGCCCGAGCATGCCGCCGAGCGTCGGAAACACGAGCGCCGCGATAACGTTAAACAGGAAGATGACCGAAATAGCCTGGGCAATCTCGCGATCGTCGGCATCGATGACGGGTGCGGTCGCAGCGATGGCAGAACCGCCGCAAATCGACGAACCCACACCCACAAGCGTCGCGATCTTGCCCGGCACGTTCATAACGCGGCAGAGCACAAAGGCGATGACAAGCGAGGTCGAGATTGTCGCCACGATAATCGGCAGCGACTGGGCGCCCTTGGACAGAATCTGGGAGAGGTTCATGCCAAAGCCAAGCAGGATAACCGCGTACTGCAAGACTTTTTTGGACGTATAGGTGACGCCGGCGGCGAGCTGTTCGCGACGATTCTTGGGAAAGACGAGCGCCAGGACCATGCCAAAGAGGATGGCGAATACCGGACCGCCGACCACCTCAACCTGTTTGCCGAGCAACGTCGCGGGAATGGCGATGATCAGGCAGAACAAGACGCCTTTCCAGCGCTCGCGTACGATATTTGCCAGTTGCATATGGGATTCCTTCTTTCTATTTCACGTTTGCGACGGCTTATGATACGGCAACATTGAGCACAGCCTTGCGCAAACACAGACTAAGATGCCGCGATAGTTCTCAGGCAACAGCCGAATTACCCACCGCGGAGAGCTGATTCGCGGCATAATTAACAACTGACATATGAGTTTGATAGAACAGTTGCGAGGCGCTATGGAAGAATCGATGCACGTCGGCGAGCAGGAAACGAGCCTACAGGACCAGTCCTACCACACCATTCGACGCAAAATCGTCTACCTGGACTACAAGCCGGGCGAAAAGCTGGGCGTCAAGCAGCTTTGCGATGACCTGGACATGGGTCGCACGCCCGTGCGCGAGGCTTTGGTTCGCTTGGCGCAGGAAGGCCTGGTGCGCACCGTGCCCCAGAGCGGCACCTACGTCTCGCCCATCAACCTCACCCTTGCCGAGAGTGCCTGTTACATCCGCGAGCATCTGGAAAAGCAGGTGATTGTGGAGTGCTGTGCGCGCGCCACGTCGGCCGGCATCGAGCAGCTCGACCGCGCCATCGTGCTGCAGGAAAAGGCCATGGCCGAGGAGGATCGCATCGGCTTCTTTTTGAGCGACAACCTCATGCATCACATGATTTTTAGCATCGCATGTCGCAGCACCGTGTGGTCGTGGCTCGAAGAGACCAATGCCGACCTGGAGCGCTTCCGCTGGTTGCGCGCCGCCACGCAGGTTCTCGACAATCAGGACATCGTGAACGAGCACAAGCAGATTCGCCGCGCTATCGCCGGTCGCGACCCCATCGAAGCGAGCTTTTTGGTCAGCAAGCACCTGCACATGATGTTCCGCAACCAAACCGAGGTTCTGGACCAGTTCCCCGAGTACTTCGAGACCAGCAAGCTCCGCTAACCTGCCAAAAAGGGACAGGTTTATTTTGGCAGGTTTTATCCGAGCAAATGCAACAAGGCCCGGCTCCGTCTTGATGCGGAGCCGGGCCTTAGTCGCTAGAACGGCGGAACCAACTACTCGACCGTGACGCTTTTCGCCAGGTTACGGGGCTGGTCGACGTCGCAGCCGCGCAGGATGGCGACCTCGCGGGCGAGCAGCTGCAGCGGAACGCTCGCCGTGATGGGGCTGAACACGTCGCGGACTGCCGGCACGCGGATGATGCAGTCGGCGATCTTGTTGATCTCCTCGTCGCCCTCGGTGGCAACGACGATGACCTTGGCGCCGCGTGCCTTGCACTCCATAAGGTTCGACACGGTCTTGTCGTAGGTGGCGCTCTTGGTGGCCACGGCGATGACGGGGAAGCCCGGGTCGATCAGGGCAATGGGGCCGTGCTTCATCTCGCCGGCGGCGTAGGCCTCGGCGTGCAGGTAGCTGACCTCTTTGAGCTTGAGCGCGCCCTCGTAGGAAATAGCGGCACCCATGCCGCGACCCACGAACAGTGCGGACTGCGCGTCCTTGCACAGCAGGGCGGCCTCATGAACGGCCTCGGTTTGGGTATCCAAAATCCACTGGATCTGCTCGGCCGTATCGGAAAGCTCACGGAACAGCATGCGCGCCTGCTTGGTGGTCAAGCGGTACTTGACCTGCGCCAGCAGCAGAGCCAAAAGCGTGAGGCTCACAACCTGGCCGATAAAGCTCTTGGTCGAAGCGACCGCGATCTCCTTGTTGGCCTTGGTGTAGATGACGCCGTCGCTCTCACGCGCCACGGGGCTGCCCACCACGTTGGTGATGCCGAAGACCTTGGCACCCTTGATGCGTGCGTCGCGAATGGCGGCAAGGGTATCGGCCGTCTCGCCCGACTGGGACACGGCAACGACAAGCGTCGTCGGCGTAATGATGGGATTGCGATAGCGGAACTCGCTGGCCGCCTCAACCTCAGTGGGGATGCGAGCCCAGCCCTCAATGAGATTCTTAGCAATGAGGCCAGCGTGATAGCTGGTGCCGCAAGCGATCACGTAGACGCGGTCGATGTCGTTGAGTTCCTCGAGCGAAAGGCCCAGCTCGTCGATGTCGAGCTCGCCGGCCGGCGTCATACGACCGACCAGCGTGTCGCGCACGACGCGCGGCTGCTCGTGGATTTCCTTGAGCATAAAGTCGGGATAACCGCCCTTTTCTGCCATGTCCAGGTCCCAGTCGATGTGGGTGACCTTGGGCTCGATAACGTTGCCGGCCTCGTCGGTGTACTCGACGCCTGCGGGCGTAAGCTTGGCAAACTGACCGTCCTCGAGCACCACGACATCGCGGGTGGCGTCGATGAGCGCGATGACATCGGAGGCAACATAGGCGCCGGTCTCGCCCGCGCCGACCACGATCGGGGAATCCTTGCGGGCCACGGCGATCACGCCGGGCTCGTCAGCGCACACGGCGGCCAGACCATAGGCACCGACCACGTGGGTGCACGCCTCGCGCACGGAGGCCATCAGGTCGTGCGTCTCGGCATAAGCCTCTTCGATCAGATGCGCGAAGACCTCGGTATCGGTCTCGCTCTTAAAGTGGTGGCCGCGACCCTCCAGCTCTTCGCGCAGCTCGGCGAAGTTCTCGATGATGCCGTTGTGGACGATGGCGATACGACCGTCGCAGCTGGTGTGGGGGTGAGCGTTAACGACGGAGGGCTTGCCGTGGGTGGCCCAACGGGTGTGGCCGATACCGCAGGTAGCGTCGCTGTCGATGCTGGAAAGCTCGCTCTCCAAGCCCGCGACCTTGCCCACGCGGCGGATGACATCGAGGTGCGCCGCGGCGCCCTCGCCCACCTCGAGCGCGACGCCCGAGGAGTCATAGCCGCGATACTCCATACGCTTGAGACCCGTGACCAGGATGTTCTTTGCAATATCAGAGCCGGTGTAGCCGACAATTCCGCACATAGGATAAATCCCTTCGTCCGCTTGACTGCAAAACGTCCACGCACAGGGGGCGCTGAGACGCATAACGTTCGAGTATTGTACTCACGCAAACGCAAGCTGATATACCAGAAGTGGTATCTCAACTTAGATACCACCCGATGCACACACGTCCAGCCGGTCCAAACCACCACAATGGGGACAGGCACCTTCGTGGTGGTCGCGCTGGCAACGGCGTTTCCCCAGATAAAACCTGCCAAAAGAAACCTATCCCTTTTTGGTAGGTTTAGGATGCTACAATCTGGCTTGTACTTGAAACGCATCAAAGGGGCCGCTATGGCAAAGGTAAAAATCAGCGACGTCGCGCGCGAGGCCGGGGTTTCGTTGGGCACGGTTTCCAACGCGCTCAACCACCCCGAAAAGCTGCGCCCCGAGACCCTCAAGCTCATCAACGAGACCATCAATCGCCTTGGCTACCTGCCCAACCAAAGCGCTCGTCAGCTCGCGGGCGGCGCCACCAAGTCCTTTGGCCTGGTGCTCCCCCGTCTCGATCACGGCTTTTCGCTCCAAATCGCCAGCGGCGCCCACAACGAGGCCCGCAAGCACGGCTACGACTTGCTCATCGCCAACGCCGATAACGACGATATTCTCGAGGACCATTACCTGCGCTACTTTATGGGCACCCAGATGTCCGGCGTCATGGTTCAGCCCATGGCGTCCCCCGACTGGCACCCCGCCATGACCAAGATGCCCGTGCCGATCGTCCATCTGGACATCCATTGCTCCGGACCCGGCTACTACGTAGCGGCCGACAACGAGGCCCAGGGTCGCATCATTGCCGAACTCGCCATCGCCCGCGGTGCACGCCATATCACCGTTGTGGGTAGAGCAGCATTTATGCAACTCACCCTGCGCGTCCTTGGCATTCACAAGGCGCTCGCTCTACATCCCGACATCAAGATCGAAGTCATTGACGACGGCGAGTGGAACACGGCGGCCGACGGTTACAGCATCGGCGTTCAGATTGCCGATCGCTCTTCCGACGAGCGCCCCGATTTTGTCATCGGCCTTACCGATGTATTGGCCTCGGGCGTTATCTCGGCGTTGACCGACAAAGGCACCCCCGTCCCCGAGCAGGTCCGCGTGGCCGGCTGCGACGGCAACCCGCTTGCATGGAGCGGCGCGGTCCCGCTCACTACGGTAGCGCCCCCGGGCTATGAGATTGGCCGCAAGGGTGTCCAACTGCTGATGGAGCAAATCGAGAACAAGGCCCCGGCAAAGACCAAGCATATCCGCGTCGGCTCTGCAGCGCGCACCGTCACCGCAGTCACCGCCGCCGAGGATATCAACCGCCAAGAACTGGTGCGTCCGTTCCTACTGGAGCGCGCCAGCACCCAGGCAAGCACCCAGACCGATGCCACGGCCATCAACCTCGGTGCGTATCTATAGCACGCCCGCGAGTATGCTATGTCGCCGCTTAAGCAAAAGGGGCCCGACCATTGCCGGGCCCCTTTTGCTTAAGCGCAAACGTGGGCAATTGCTCGTTTCAACGCCGCAGCTGTCTAGCGCACGGCCTTGACTGCCGCCGCCAGGTCGAACAACGTATCGAGCACGGCCTCGCAGCCATCCACCACGTCCTGCGGCAGCGGCACGATATCGGGGACGGCAAAGACATGACAGCCGGCCGTAATGCCCGAGACGCAGCCGTTGCGCGAATCCTCGACCACGGCACATTCCGCGGGGGCAAAGCCCGCGCGCTCGCAGGCAAGCAGATACATCTCGGGGTCGGGCTTGCCGTGCACGACGTCATCGCCGCAGGTCACCGTTTCAAACTTGTCAAAAAGACCGGCCATCTTAAGGTTGCGCTCGGCCGTAACGAGGCGCGACGACGTCGCAAGGCCCACGTGGTAGCCCGCAGCCAACAGCTCGTCTATGCACTCGGCGGCGCCGGCCTTAAGCTCCAGTTCGGTCTTGACCATCTCGTCACGAATCTCCTTGTGGCGATGATAGAGCGCCTCAGCGGTTTCTCTGCTGCCGTAATGTGCCTCAAGGATGTCCATGACGTCGGGCAGCGTGCGGCCGATAAACTGATGGATCAGGGCATCATCAATCGCGAGCCCCAGCTCAGCAGCGCCCGCCTTCCAGGCCTTAATCCCCAAACGCTCGGTATCGACCAGTGTTCCATCCATGTCAAAAATAACAGCCTTGATCATATCGGTCCCCCATCGACTCTCGCTGTCGCATTGCCGCAACTCTACCGCATTTGGCAACTTGTATATAACGTATATACCATATTGCACTTTCGTTACATAGATAGAAGTCTTATGGCAAGTAACGCATTAGGATTATAGTTTTCGATCGAGTACTCAACGATAAGGATCGTTTCATGATTTTAGACACCACGGCACCCGCAGAGGAGCTTCAAGACAAGCTATCAGCGCTCGAACAGCTGCTTTTGGCATACGGGCGCGTGGCTATCGGGTTTTCTGGCGGCGTTGACAGCAGCTTTTTAGCCGCCGTATGCGCCCGCATCATGCCTGCCAATACCCTCCTCGTCCATCTCACCACGCCGCTCATCGGCACGCCCGAACAGACTTCGTTTGAGCGGTCCGTTGATGGACAAGCCCATGAGGGGCCGCATTTTAAGCTCCCCGTGCTCAATCTGTCGGTCGATCAGCTGCAACTCCCCCAAGTAGCCTGCAACGACGCCAATCGCTGCTACCACTGCAAGCACGCCGGCTTTACCGCCATCGTCAACCACGCCAAGTCGCTCGGCTTTCCCACCGTCATCGACGGCAGCAATGCAAGCGATCGCGGTGACTACCGCCCTGGCATGCGCGCGGCAAAAGAGCTCGGCGTACGCTCCCCTCTCATGGAGGTCGGCTTTACCAAGGACGAAGAGCGCGAGCTGCTGCGCGCATGGGGCTATCCCGTTTGGAACCTGCCGGCGGGAGCCTGTCTTGCCACGCGCGTCCCCACGGGCGAGGAGCTTACGCGCGAGAAGATCGATTTAATCCGTATCTGCGAGGACTACCTGCACGATCTTGACCTGGCGCAGGTTCGCGCGCGCTTGGTCGGCGGCTGCATGCATATCGAGGCCGCCCCCGCAGATGTCGCCAAGATTTCCGCTCTCGGCGGCAGCGCCGTCGATGCCGAGGGCAAGACCCCGCTGCCCGCCGCCATCGAGTCCGCACTGCGCGAGCTGGGCTGCGGCCACATCTCCCCCGAGGTCACCCCCTACATCCACGGCAACATGAACCTGTAGGTTGCGCCGTTTTACAAACGGCGCAACTGCTCGGCGCTGCGCGGGCTGCGACACCTATATGGCGTCGCAGCCCTTTTCCTTGGAGAAGGATCGATTGAAAGAACGGAATGACCGTTCTAGTCTTCGAGTCCGCTATTGATGAGCTCCGCAATCTCAACGGGATCGGTGCTCGCACGCACCTTGTCACGGAAGCCAGCGTCCATCAGCATCACGGCAGCCTTGGAGAGCAGACGCAGATGCGTGGTTCCAGCCTCGCCGGCGGGCACATACAGCGCGAGCGCAACATCGACGGGCACCCCATCGAAGCTCGGCCATTCAACGGGCTCGGCCAGTTTAAGCACGGCAACACCCGGCGTGTGGATCGCGTCGCTTTTGGCATGCGGAACGGCAAAACCGGCGACGAGGCCGGTCTCGGCCTCGTTCTCGCGGGCAATAAAGGCAGCCTCTACGGCAGATGCGTCATCGGCAAAGCCGAGCTCGATGGCCTGCTCGGACAAATAATGCAGAGCGTCCTCGCGCGAGGCGGCGGTATACCCGATCGTCACTTGGTTGGCAGATACAAATCCCATGGAAACCTTCCTTACAACACGGACCTAACCGCAGCTTCGATGCCGTCGGCGTCCAAACCGTACTTGTGCAGCAAATCGACCGCAGGGCCGGACTCGCCATACACATCGCGCACGCCGACGCGTCGCATCGGCACCGGATGCTGCTCCGCGAGCACCGAGGCCACGGCCTCGCCAAGACCACCGATAATCGAATGCTCCTCGGCGGTGACCACGCGACCAGTCTTCTTGGCGCTGGCAACCACCAGGCGCTCATCAAGCGGCTTGATCGTGTGCATGTTGATGACCTCGGCATCGATACCATCGGCAGCGAGCGCCTCGGCAGCCTCAAGCGCCTCGGCGACCATGAGGCCACAAGCGATGATGGTCACATCGGACCCCTCGCGCACGACCACGCCGCGACCAATCTTGAACTCATAGTCCTCGCGGTCGTTGATGACCGGTGTTGCCAGGCGGCCGAAGCGCATGTAGACCGGTCCCTCAAACTCATAGGCGGCGCGCACGCAAGCGCGAGCCTCGATGTCATCGGCGGGAACGATCACCGTCATACCCGGGATCGTGCGCATGAGCGCGATGTCCTCGCAGCACTGATGCGTGGCGCCGTCTTCACCGACCGAGATACCCGCATGCGTGGCGCCGATTTTGACGTTGAGGTGCGGATAGCCGATGGAATTACGCACTTGCTCATACGCGCGGCCGGCGGCGAACATGGCAAAGGTGCTCGCAAAGGCGACGTGGCCCGTGGTCGCAATGCCGGCGGCGAGCCCCATCAAGTTGCTCTCGGCAATGCCGGCGTCGTAGAAGCGCTCAGGGTGCGCAGCCTTAAACTTACCGGTCTGCGTGGCGGCGGCCAGGTCGGCATCGAGAACCACAAAGTCATCGCGCTCATTGCCCAGCTCGACAAGCGCCTCGCCATAGCTAACGCGCGTGGCGACTTTCTTGACGTCTGCCATTAGAGCTCCTCCCCTGCTGCTGCGAGCTCGGCCATGGCCTGCTCAAACTGTTCATCGTTGGGCGCCTTGCCGTGCCAGCCCACCTGGTTTTCCATAAAGGAGACGCCCTTGCCCTTCACCGTCTCGGCGATAATGGCCACGGGCGAGCCGCTCACTTTGCGGGCCTCGGCAAAGGCGGCGGCAATCTGCGCCATGTCATTACCGTCGGCAAGCTCGACCACATGCCACTTAAAGGCGCGGAACTTGTCGGCAAGCGGCATAGCAGAGTTAACTTCGTCGATACTGCCGTCAATTTGCAGGCCATTATGATCGACGATAGCGACGAGGTTATCCAAGTCGTGGTTGCCGGCGAACATGGCCGCCTCCCACACCTGGCCCTCCTCGCACTCGCCGTCGCCCAACAGCGTGTAGACGCGGTAGCTGTCACCCCAGTGCTTTGCGGCGAGTGCCATTCCAACCGCGGCGGAGATACCCTGACCGAGCGATCCGGTAGACATGTCGACGCCCGGAGTGTCATTCATATTGGGATGGCCCTGCAGGCGGCTGCCGATATGACGGAGCGTCTCGAGCTCCTCCTTGGGAAAGAACCCGCGTTCGGCGAGCACGGCATAGAGTGCCGGAGCGCAATGTCCCTTGGAGAGCACAAAGCGATCGCGCTCGGCGCGGCTCGGATTCGCCGGGTCGACATCCATTTCCTCAAAGTAGAGGTAGGTCATAATGTCGGCGGCGCCAAGCGATCCGCCCGGATGCCCCGACTTGGCGGCGTGGACACCCGTGACAATACCGCGGCGAACCTCATTGGCAATCTTGGCCAGTTCCTGATCGGTCATGGAGTTTCCTCTCTTGAGCACGCCGGCCCGGCATAACAAATGCTGGGCCGGCAGAACCATCGTTACTGTGCCTCGACGACCTTTTTCCAGTCGGCCTCGAACGAGGCAAGGCCCTGGTCGGTCAGCGGGTGATGCAGGCATTTCTTAAGAGCAGCCATGGGGACGGTCGCAATATCGGCACCGAGCAGCGCCGCCTGGGTCACGTGATTGGGCGTGCGGACGGATGCGGTGATGATCTCGACGGTGTCGTCGATGTTCTTGCCGGTCCAGTCATAGTTCTTGATGCAGGTCACAACGTTGTCGAGCTGCGAAATACCGTCCTCGGCGATGTCGTCAAAGCGGCCGACGAACGGGCTGATGTAGCGGGCACCGGCGTTGGCGGCCATAAGGGCTTGCGTCGGCGAGAAGACGAGCGTCATGTTGACGCGCACGCCCGCATCGGCCAGAGCGCGGCAGGCGGCGAGGCCGGCCTCGCACACGGGGAGCTTGACCACAATGTTGGGGGCGAGGGCGGCAAGGCGCTTGCCCTCCTCGATCATGCCCTCGGCAGTAGTCGCGGTGGACTCGGCAGACACGGGCAGACCCTCGCAGAGCTCGGCAATCTTGAGCATATGGGGCTCAAAGTCGGCCAGCTTGCCGCCGGTCTTGGCGTACAGGGACGGGTTGGTGGTGACGCCGGCAAGGCAACCCCAGCTCTTGGCCTCGGCGATCTCGTCAAGGTTGGCGGTATCGATAAAGAACTTCATGGTGCAAAACTCCTTCAAATGAATAGCTAGCAATCTAAGGACAACGGGTCAATCACTGGTTGAACCAACGTCAGCGAGCGGGCAGCTGCCGTGGCAAGGTGGTGCGAAAGAGGAGCGACGCGTACTTTGGTACGCGAGCGACGGCTTGAGCGCCAGATTGCCCGGCAGATGCCCGCGCAGCGTCGACCGGTCCGGCGTTTGTCAAAACGCCGGAACTACTTAGTCCTCGAGGGCCTTCTCGATGCGGCTCGTGACGCCCTTGAGGTTAAGACCGACGACGTACTGCTTGATCGGGCGCTTGATGTGCTCGATCACAAAGCGCTTGCCGTCGATGTCCTGGGCAGCGAGGTTGCGATAGAGCTTCTCGACCTGCTCCTTGACCTCGGGATCGTTGAACGCGTAGTGGCCGGAGACATCCAGAATCTTCAGGCTGAGCTCGTCGTCGGCCAGAATGTCGTCAACCTGCAGGTTGACATCGTCGCCGGTCATCCACTTGCGCCAACGCTCGGTCTTGATAGCCTTGACCAGCAGCGTGTGATACAGGTCGGAGGGATCATCGCACAGGCCGTTGTCGACCAGAATCTGCTCGGTAGCGCAGAGCTTGAGGTAAGCGCGGGTCTCCTCGGTGCCGTACTGAGGGGCGACATTGGAGGCCGTCACGTGAGCCGGGATGTGCTCGAGCAGCGTCGCGTCATCCAGATAGTCGGCGTTGTGCTCCTTCAGGCCCACGCCGTAGCGCTTAGCCATGTCGGCGAGCTCGCGGGCATTCTTGAAGTTGTAATGACCGACCTGCTCGGTCCAACGGGTGAGCGTACCGGTCTGGCCGACGATAAAGGTGGGCATGGGGCAGCCGCGCTTCTCGAGCTCGGGCTGCAGCTGAGAAATGAACTCCTCGTACTTATCGGTAGAGGTCAAGCCGCCATTGGTCTCCTCGGTACCGACCTCATAGGCAACCTCGGGCAGGTTATGCTCGCGACGGTACTGCTCAAGGTAGTCGATAAGATCGATCGTGCGGCGAAGCACCACGTCGAGCGGAATAACCTTGCCGATCTGATAGGGGTCCTTGGTGGGGTCGACCATCAGCAGGTCAAAGCCTGCCTCCATGTCGGCGACGAAGGACTTGCGGGCGAGCTCCATGGCCTCGTCCTCGGGCAGGTGGGCGTTACGCTCCTCGTCGCGCTGCCACGGACCGCCGTGATCGCGGCACAGGTAGTACGGACCGGTGTAACCCACCTCGTCGGCGACCTTCTTGATGTCGGCGGCAAAGCGCGTCTGGTCCCAACCGTTGACGTAGCCGGCGCCCATCTCGTCCATATCGACCTGGTTGCGGCTGGCGATAAACATGGGCGGGAAATCCTCGTCCTTGGCAAGCTCGAACACGGCCTGAATCAGGTTGGGGCTCATGGGGCCAATGCCGACCATGGTTGCGTGATCGCCGCTATCCTGCAGCTTGAGCATGCCCTGAACGGCCTGACGGATGGTGAGGTTGGACATTTTGTTCTCCTTCTCCAGAGGATTTTTGACAAAAGTTCCCTGGGACCCAGATGTGGGCCCTATCAGTACGGATGGATTTTGTTGTGTAGGGGCGGCTGTGCGGAGTCAAATCCATCCCTCCGCACAACCGGAGTCCTTAAAGGTTTACTTGGCCTGCTTGTCGAGCGTGGGCTTCATGGCAATCAGGATTGCAGCGGCGACCACGGCGCCAATCACGATGTCCAGGCAGAACAACGCGACGTTGTTGGTGGCAAGGGCGACGATAAAGCCACCGTGCGGGACGTAGCAGTCGATACCCTGGAAGGCGGCAAGCGCCGCACCCACGGCAGAGCCGATGCAAATGCCGGGAAGGGTGTGACCGAGGTCCTTGACCGCAAAGGGGATAGCGCCCTCGGTAATACCAATGCAGCCCATGAACAGCGCGGAGATGCCCATCTGACGGTCGGCGTCATCGAACTTGTTCTTGGCGATGAGCGCAGCGAGGCCACAGGCGATCGGGGGAACGGCGACGGCGACGCGGAACATACCGTTAGGACCGTAGATACCGGAGGCCATGATGGCCATGGTGAAGGTCGAGGCGGTCTTGTTGATGGGGCCACCCATATCGAAGGCGGTCATAACGCCAATGACCAGACCCAGGACAACTGCGGAGCCGCCCTGCAGGCTACCGAGCACGCCAGTGAGCCAGTCCATCACAAAGCCAAGCGGCGTGGCCAGGATGTAGATATAGGCCATGCCCAGGACAAGCGAGGTCAGAATCGGGATGATCAGGATGGGCATGATGGTCTGGATGGTGTTGTTGACCTTCCAGGTCTTCATCCAGCGGACAAAGTAGCCGCAGATAACCGCCATGATCATGGCGCCCAAGAAGCCGGTCGAAACGCTGTTGCCGTTAGGGGTAACGACTGCGTTGTTGACCAGGTAACCCAGGACAAAACCGGGGGCGAGCGCGGGCTTGCCGGCCATCGAGTAGGAGATGTAAGCCGCAAGCACCGGGATCATCATGGAGATGCCGGCCATGCCGATGGTGTTAAGACTCACCATCAGCGGGTTCGTAACCTCCATGCCGTTGGCGCCGGCGGTACCGGATGCCAGCGAGAAGGCGAGAAACACGCCGCCGATAACGACGATGGGGATAAAATAGGAAACGCCGGTATTGAATGCATTGAGCAGCGTCTTACCAGGATCGGCAAAGATAGACTGCTTGGACGCCGGTGTCGGGGCCTGCGGGGCAGCGGAGACGGCCTTCTTCTCTGCCTTGGCCTCGGCCTTGGGCGCGTCAACGGCGCCGCCCGTCGCCTTGATAATCTCAACGGCCTGGTCAATGATCTTCACCGGATCGGCGATTACATCCGAGGTGCCGACCTTCAGGAACTTTCCCTCGGCCATCTTCTGCTCAAAACGATCCTCGTTCTCGACGCCCACGTCGACGGACTCGAGCACCAGGTCGGCGGAATCCACGTCTTCCTGCGTCAGCTCGTTCTCGATACCCAGGCCACCCTGAGCCTCGACTTTGCACTCGATGCCACGGGCGGCGCATTCATCCTGAATCGCCTTCTGGGCCATATACGTGTGGGCGATACCCACGGTACAGGCGGCAACGCCTACGATCTTCATTGCTTCCCTCTTTTCATAGAGTTGCGTGCGCAAGACACCGTTTGCGGAGGCCTCCGGAGCATCCCCTGCCGTTTGGACTTGCTGTCTTTTCGACAAGACCAATATAGGTGCTCGTTTTTCTTAATGCCAGCTTATTTCGGTAAACGCGCAGGTCAGGGCATTAGTTATGCGATTTAGTTATGCGTTTAACCAAAAATGAATCCTGCGATTTTACCCTCGATTTCAAAAGTCAAGAAGTATTTGATTTTCTCGGTAGACGGCAGATGCGCATGCCGGTCACAAATTTCAACCCCACCCGTATACCGCATTTGTTGCATACTCATATGAAAGGAAAGGGTCGCTCACCGAAGCGCATCCCACACCAAGACTCAAAGTCATCATGTTGGAAAATGCTCATCTGTCGGAAGGAGTCGCTGTGGCAAAACAGCGCGTTACGATCGCAGACGTCGCTCGAGAGGCGGGAACCTCGACGGCAAGCGTCTCGTATTACCTCAACGACAAACGAGAAAAGCTTAGCGAGAAGACGCAGGCAAAGATTGCGCGCGTCATCAAGGAGCTGGGATACGTCCCCAACGCCCAGGCGCAAACACTCACCGGCAAACAGACCCACGTCATCGCCATTATCATTTTGGATAACACCAACAAGTGGGCGGGCCTCGTCCTCAACGGCATGGAGCAGGTCATGCTCCCCGCGGGCTACCAGACGGTCGTTTGCACGAGCAACTTTAACCCCGAAACCGAGCTCATGTATGTCGACAAAATGCTCTCGCTGGGCGTCGATGGCTTTATCATCCAGCCCACGGCAAATTTCAAGGCCGTCCATGACCGCATCAAGCGCGCCGGTAAGCCCGTCGTCTTTTTCGATGCGGCCATCTATAGCCCAGGTACCAGCTGGATCAAAACCAACCTTTACGACGGTGTGTACAACGCCACGCAGGCACTCCTCGACGCCGGTTACGAAGATTTCTTTTCCATTGCCGCCAACATGACCGAAATGCGCACCCGCATGGAGCGTTTTCAGGGGTATGCCGAGGCGCTGGCAGCGAACGGACAGCTCTACAAAGCGATTCCCATCGACCACAACAAGCCGTCGGTCGGTGAGCTTACCGAGTACTTTAAATACAAGTTCAACCCCGCCAAGCGAACCCTTATCTTCGTGCAAAATCAGTGGGCACTTCCCCGTGTCTACAAGGCTCTCCAGCCCATGGCCCATCTACTTCCGCAGCAAATCGGTCTTTTGGGACTCAACTGCGAAGACTGGACCAACCTCACCACGCCGACCGTCTCCACGATCATCGAGCCCGTCGACCAGGAAGGCAGAGAGGCGGCCGAGATGCTCCTCGCGCTACTCGATGGCAGCAGCACGCCAGGTGAGCAGCGCATTCTCGAATGTAAACTCAATTGGCTCGATTCCACCTCGATCTAGCCATACGTCAAATATGAGGCAATTGAATCCGTAGCGTTTGTCCCAAATCTTAAGTATTTGTTCGACAGAACGGCCCCTGCCGGCTCCTGCTAGACTGGTAGATTCCCAACCGTCCATCCAGGAGCCTCCATGTCGCGCAAGTCCGCCTACAAGCAAGCACTTTCCATCGGCACCGCCGTGGTGCTGGGGTTTGCGTTGTTCACAGGGTCGCTCGACGGGGCGCCCAGACTACTCTCGCCGCAAAGTGATGAGCAGGCGGTAGCCCTGGCCGAGAAGCAAGACGAGAGTCCCAGCCGCACTGACGACGAGGCAGACCTGGTTGCCCGGCTCGAATCGGGAACAGCGAGCTCCTCGGACTCTCAAAATAGCCAAGACTCTGGCGATGGCTCCGATTCCGCCGCAACCGGCACCGATGACAACGCCTCCGCGGACAGCGCCGCCACCCCCATCGACGAGGTCGAAAACCCCGACCTCGACCGCGCCCGCGGCGTATACCTCAGCAGCATTCCTGACTACGCCGGCAACCCCTATGTTGCCCTGCGCGCCGACAGCACGCACCCGCTCGGCACGCCGTCATTCACGCTCGATGAATACGAGCGCGCTACAGAAGAGGGTTGCTTTAAGAAGTTCTCCAAGCTCGACAGCCTGGGCCGCACCCGCAAAGCGCTCGCCTGCGTGGGCCCCGAATCACTCGGTCAAGGCGAGCGCGGCGATATCTCGCGCATCCATCCCGCCGGATGGCGCCAGCAGCGCTACGACTTTATTCCGGGCCAGAGCCTCTACAACCGCTGCCATCTCATCGCCTGGTCGCTCTGCGGCGAAAACGCCAACCGCAAGAATCTCCTCACCGGCACGCGTTATCTCAACGAAACGGGCATGCTGCCGTTTGAGGAGCAGATTCTCAGCTATATCCGCGAGACAGGCAACCACGTGCTCTACCGCGTCACGCCCATGTATAACGAAGAGGAACTTGTCTGCCGTGGCGTGCGCCTTGAGGCGCAATCGGTCGAGGACCACGGCAAGACCCTCTGCTTCCACGTGTACTGCTATAACCTGCAGCCGCATGTGCAGATCGACTACGCCACCGGCCGCAACCAGGCCTCGGGGGACTAGCCCCAAGCCACGACAAGAACCGATTTGCAACCCCACTGGGGATCAAAAAGGGCCGCCCTGGATTGCCCAGAGCGGCCCTTGCATTGGCATGTATGTTGCAGGCAAAGCCCCACGCTACTTGGCGCGGCCCTCCTCATAGCGCTCGACCAGCTTGGCCTGAACGTCATAAGGCACCTGCTCGTAGCCGGCGGGCTTCATGGTAAAGTCGCCCGTGCCGCGCGTAATAGAGCGCAGACGCGTCGAATAATCCGTCAGCTCGGCCAGCGGCGCCTGGGCGATGACCACGGTGTCGCCGCGCTCATCGGTCTCCATGCCCGTCACGCGACCGCGCGATGCCGAGATGTCGCCCATCACGGCGCCGGCGTAGCTCTCGGGGATAGTCACCGTAATTTCCTCGATGGGCTCCAGCACCACCGGATCGGCATCGGCGCACGCCTTGCGCAGGCCGATGCGAGCCGCCGCGCGGAACGCCATCTCGTTGGAGTCGACGCTGTGATACGAGCCGTCGTACACAGCCACGCGAATGCCCGTGAGCGGGTAGCCGGCAATGATGCCGTCCTTCATGGTCTCCTGGACACCCTTGTCCACGGCGGGGATCAGCGAGCGCGGAATGCGGCCGCCCACGACCTCGTCCACAAACTCATAGCCATCGCTCGTGCCGTCGGGCCCGATGAGCGGCTCAACGCGCAGCCAGCAGTCGCCATACTGACCGGCACCGCCAGTCTGCTTCTTGTGGCGGCCCTGTGCGCTCGCCGTGCGGCGGATAGTCTCGCGATACGGAATGCGGATTGGCACGCTTTTGGCCACGACCTTGGTGCGATCCTCCAAACGGTTGAGCAGGACCGAAACCTGCGCCTCACCCACGGCGGAGATGATAGTCTGGCCGGTCTCCTCGTCACGATCGATGCTCATGGTCGGATCGGCCTTGCACGCCTTCTCGATAAACGTGTAGAGCTTCTCCTCGTCACCGCGGTTCTCGGCCTCGATGGCAATGCGGTACTGCGAGTTGGGAAACTTAAACGCCGCCGCCTCGACCTTACCGGTAATGGAGAGCGTGTCGCCCGTCTCGGCCGCCAACTTGGGCGCCACGATAATGTCGCCGGCATAGGCGTGACCGACCTCGGTCATGTCGCGGCCGCACATCACATACAGGTGAGCCAGACGATCGCTCTTGCGAGTGCGCGCGTTGATCAACTCAAGGCCCGGCTCAAGCGTGCCCGTCAGCACCTTGATAAAGCTGATGCGGCCCTGCTGCGGATCGGCCAGGGTCTTAAACACAAACGCCACCGGACGGTCATCGTCACTCGAGATCTTAAGCGAATCACCGTCGATGAGCGGCATCTCGCCATAGTCGATCGGCGCTGGGAAGTATGTCGCGATGTCGTCCATCAGCGAGTTGACGCCCTGCTCCTTAATGCAATCGCCCGCAAAGACCGGCACAAAGATGCGCTCGGCGATCGCCTTCGACAGCAGGCCTTCAAGCTCCTCCTGCGTCAGCGTCTCCTCGCCTTCCAAGTACTTCATCATCAACTCGTCGTCAGCCTCGGCCACCAGCTCGCACAGGTGGTCATGGGCCTCCTCGGCCTGGGCACGATACTCCTCGGGAATCTCCGACTCAACGGCTTCGGTGCCGTTGCAATGGCGCGCCTTCATGCGCACCAGGTCGATAATGCCGTCAAAGTCCTCGCCCTCGCCCCAGGGAAGGGTCACGGCGCCCAAGCGCGTGCCAAAGCGCTCCTGCAGCAGGTCCATTGTGGTCGTAAAGCTGGCCTCGGGGCGCGACAGACGGTTCACGAACACCGCACGCGCCAGACGTAGATCCTCCGCCGCATACCAAAGCTTGACGGTCGTAGGCTGCGGGCCGGCCTCGGCGTCGACCACAAACAGAGCCGTCTCGCAGACGCTCATTGCGGCAAAGGCGTCGCCGATAAAATCGGGATAGCACGGGGCATCGAGCACGTTGATGCGGGCGCCCTTCCAGTCGATCGGCGCAATGGTCGTCGAGATGGAAAACGCACGCTTGACCTCTTCGGGGTCATAGTCGAGCGTGGGCTTGGTGCCGTCGTGGCCGCCCAGGCGGGCGGTCTTACCGGAAAGGTGGAGCATGGCCTCGGCGAGTGAAGTCTTGCCCACCCCGCCTTGGCCTACGAGCACCACGTTCCTTACGTTACCGGTCTTGGGAGCACCCATGATGACCTCCTTGCAGGGCCGCGCGCAATGCGCGACGCCAACGGGGAGAGTTCGCGGTCGGTGCCATCCCGGGAGCAGCATGGTCGGCAGCCGAGCCGACTCACCCTCCAAATGTCCTATGCCACCACCCTACCCTCACGGGCGACCGTCCATGCACACCTTTCGGCACACGTATGAATACAGGCGGCGAGAGGAAGAGACAAGCTTGTGAGGCGATTATTGAACCCCGTCGATGCAAACAAAAAGCCGCCACAGACCGTAAGACCTGCGGCGGCTTCGCCTCAATTAATAGTTGAGTAAATACCTGAGCCTATCCCTCGATACGGCTCAAGAACTCACGGGTGCGCTGCTCGCGCGGATGGTCGATGACCTGCTCGGCAGGACCCTCCTCGACAATACGACCGCCATCCATAAAGACCACGCGGTCGGCAACATCGCGCGCAAACTGCATTGCGTGGGTCACGATCACCATCGTCATATTCTGCGCGGCAAGGTCTTTAATGACACGCAGCACCTCGGCCGTCAGCTCGGGATCGAGCGCCGAGGTCGGCTCGTCAAAGAATAAGATTTCCGGATCGAGCGCTAGGGCGCGGGCAATACTCACGCGCTGCTGCTGACCGCCCGAAAGCTCACACGGCACCTTGTTCTCGTTGCCCGTCAGCCCCATTTGCGCAATCAGCTCGTGAGCGCGGGCTTCCGCCTGCTCGCGCGGACGCTTAAGCACACGAATCGGCGCATCGATGATGTTTTTCATCACGGTATAGTGCGGGAACAGATTGTAGTTCTGAAACACCAGGCCAAACCGCGAGCGCGCTTGCTTGGGCACATCGCCCTTCGCATAGACCGCGCCCGAACCCGCATCCGTCGCAACGGCAAGGTCTCCAAACGAGAGCGAGCCTCCGTCGAGTGTCTCGAGCAGCGTGGCACACCGCAGCAGCGTGGACTTGCCGCCACCCGAAGGTCCGATAATCGCCACGACCTCGCCACGCTTCACCTCAAGCGAGATATCCTTGAGCACCTCATTGCCGCCAAACGCCTTACGCGCGTTCGATATATTCATTACCGAATTAATCATGGTAGTAATCCAATTTTTTCTCGGCAGCGCCCAGCAGCATCTCGACGACGAAGTTAAAGACCCAGTAGATCAGCGCCGCGATTGCAAACGGCACCATGCTCACCTGCGAGGCGACCAGCGCCTTGGCCGTCGAGAACATCTCACCCACGCCAATGGCAAACGCCAGCGACGTGTCCTTGACCAGCGTGATGATCTCGTTGCCCATCGCCGGCAGAATACGCTTGGCGACCTGCGGCATCACGATATACAGAAACGTCTGCATGCGCGAGTAGCCCAGCACCTCGGCGGCCTCATATTGACCGCGCGGAATGGACTGCAGGCCCGATCGATAGATCTCGGCAAAATAGCCGGCGTAGTTGATGATGAACGCCACGACGCACGCCGTCCACTTGGAATCGGGCGTGAGCGAAATGCCAAACACGTAGTACGGGGCAAAGTAGATGGCAAACATCTGCAGCATGAGCGGCGTACCGCGCATGACCGAAATGTAGATGCGCGCAATCCAGCGAAGCGGCGCGATTTTGCTCATGCGCATAAACGCCACGGGGATTCCCAGCGGAATCGACCCCAGCAGCGTCAGCACAAACAACTGCAAACTGACCAAGAATCCCTGGCCAAGCATCTGCATCATGACCTGAATAGACAACCTAAGCTCTCTTTCACAGCAACAGAACAGCAAACCCAATGCTAAAGCGGGTTTTCCAGGTGCTCGAGTTTGCCGTGAAAGAGGAGCGCCGCGTACTAAATGTACGCAAGCGACGGTTTGAACGGCAAAATCGGGTGCCTGGGAAAGCCGCTATTTCAGAACCCAGTTGTCGAAGGAAAGGCCGTAATCTGCATATTTGTCGCACAGGTCCTTAACCGTGCCGTCCTCGTAGAGCGCCTTGAGCGACTCGGTCACGGCGTCGGCCGACTTGGTGTCGACCTTCTTAAAGCCGACGGCGTAGTGCTCGCTGGACAGCGGCTCATCAAGCTGCGTATAGGCATCGGGCTTGGCGGCAAGCTGATACTGGGCAATCGAAAGGTCGCAAGCCACGGCATCGACCGCGCCGCTCTCGAGCTGCATAAAGGCCGTGTTGTACTCGCCGATCGTATCGAGCGTGGCAAATGTCGCCGCCAGATCCTTCTGATCACCCTCGAGCACATCCTGCGCAGCGGAATCGGTCTGGGTAATCACGGTCTTGCCGGCAAGATCGTCCCAACTCTTGATGCCCGCATCCTTCTTGACCACCAGCACCTGCTCGTTGAGCATGTACGGCTCGGAGAACGTGTAGTCGTCCTCGCGACCCTCCATGGTAAAGCCGTTCCAGATGCAGTTGATGGCGCCCGAGTTAAGCAGCGTGTCCTTAGCGTCCCAGTCGATGGCTTCGTATTTGACCTCCCAGCCCTGCTTATCGGCAACAGCCTTGGCCAGATTGAGATCAAAGCCGGTGTACTCGCCATCGTCGCCCACAAAGCCGTACGGAGGATAGGACTTATCAAAGCCCACCACGAGCTTCTTGGACTCCGCAGCGCCCTTCACGTCCTTGGCTGCAGCGGAACCCTTATCGGCACCACCGCCGCAACCGACAAGACCAAGGCCAAGCACCATGGCGAGCGAGCCGGCTAGACCAACAAACTGACGACGAGACATATCGGTATTCATGGTATTCCCCCTTGGCGGCACTTTAGTTAGGTAAAGTGAGTCATGTAACGTTCAGAATCATACACTTTAGCGTGATAGAGCACAAGGCGAGTTTGCCCGCCGCTGGGCTTATCACTGACACGATTAAACCGCTTG